>DATLGI010000243.1:0-28573 GCA_035540535.1 Pseudonocardia sp. | reverse complement strand
GGCTCGCCCCTGCGCGGCACGCGACCGTCCGCACGCGCGCCGAGATCACGCGCCACGGTCGTCATCCCCCGCGCTCCCGCCGGCCCGGGCCACGCAGTCGCCGATGAACGCGCGGTAGGCCTCGAGCGCTCCGATGCCGGCACCGACCAGCGCGTCGAGCGCGTCCGGGCGCTCGTCGAGGAACTTCGCCATCTGGCGGCGGTTGAACTTCGTGTGCCCGGCGTCGAGCTCGACGTGGTCGGTGAGGAAGCTGAGATCGGCGAGGACCTCCTCGCCGAGCAGCCCCCGGGCGTTGGCCAGCAGGCCGGGCCCGATCTCGACCGAGAGCATCTCGATCTCGTTCTCGATCGCGATCTGCGCGTACGGCTCCGGCCCGGCGATGACGTCCTCGTGCATCCGCCGGTAACGGTGCGCCGACTCCGGCCACTCCTGGGCGAGCAGCTCGTCCGGGTCGTGTCCCGGCCGGCCCGCGCGCGCCCGGCGGGCGCACAGGCGCTTCAGGTCCTCGATCATGAGCAGGTGGTGGTCGGCCTCCGCGCGGGCGTGCTTCTGCAACGCGACCCCGAGGGTCTCGGCACCCGGCCCGCCAACGGCGACGGTCGCCTCCCCGGCCCGGCGGATCCAGCCCTCGACGGGCTCGGTCATCGCCACGCCCAGTGCGGAGAACTGGATGAAGAAGGCCTCCAACCGGTCGGCGCCGATCCGCGGGTCCTGGATGAGGCGCACCGCAGCGTCGTCGGCGAATGCGCGACGGGCCGGGGCGACAGCCTGTTCGTACCGCTCGATGTGCTCCATCTGGCTCACTCCCTTACGACCGACCGTGGAATGTCGAGGGCGATCGTCGCAGCATTCGGCCCAGGGTGCTGCTGCGGGGGTCATCCGATCGGGTCACCCGTTGTCGACGAAGATCGACAGGTCGAGGGGCTTGCCGTTCTCCGGGGTGCCCTCCTCGTCGAGTGAGGGATCGACCTCGGGGAGCTTCACCTGGCCGTTGCGGCGGTCGGGGGCGGGCTCGCGGTCCTCACGCAGGTACTCGTCGTGGCCGCCGAGGTCGAACATCGTCCCGAAGCCGCCGAGGAACCCGCTGCCCTGGGAGCCGTGCGCGAACCGGATCAGCCCGGTCCCGGTCTGGGTCGGGAAGCCCTCGTCCTGGTTCTCGTACCCGGCCGCTCGGTAGCTGTCGGCGCCCTCGTGGTCGACCAGCACGCCGATCGACGGCGCGAGGAAGATCCCGACGCCCTGGAGGCTGCGCGGCTTGTTGTCGCAGCGCCCCCCGACGCCGTCGGCCTCGTTCGGGCTGCGCATGATCTCGCTGAACAGGCCGCTGTCGTCGACGACTCCGCCGGAGCCGTCCGCGTGGAAGGGCGCGGCCGGGTCGATCGGGCCCGGCATGTAGTAGTCGTAGACGTCGTCGCCGGTGTCGTCGCGCAGCACGCCGAGGCCGCCGAGCAGGCCGAGCCCCTGCGCGTTGCGGATCGCCAGGTAGCTGTCGTCGCCGGCGCGGTCCTCCAGCAGCCCGACCCCGCCCAGGTGGCCCGAACCCATGGTGCCGGTCTTGCCGAGGTAGGTGTCGTCGCCGCCGTCGTCGACCAGCATCCCCACGCCCTCGACGCCGGCGCCGATCGTCGTGAACCGCAGGACGCTCGGGTCGAGGCTGCACTGGGTGTCGGGGAACACCGGGTCCTCGAGCCGGCCGTAGGTGTCCGCACCGGCCATGTCCCACAGCAACCCGGCGACGGGGACGCACTCGGGGCCGTCGAACGACAGCTGCCGCTCGCCGTTCGGGCCGGGCTCCTCCAGGATCCGACCGGAGACCGAGTCGGGGTAGGTCATGCGGCAGCCGCGGGCGGGCTCGCCGTAGCGCAGCGCGGCCTCGTTCGTGACCGAACGCTTGAGGTCCAGCATGTTGGAGCCCTGGTTGTTCAGGTAGGTGTCGTCGCCGCCCTGGTCGACGGTGAGCGCGTAGTCCTCGACGTAGACGTCGTCGGAGTCGCCGGGGGAGAAGGCGAGCAGCGGCCAGACCCGGATCGGCTCCTCCGCCCCGTCGGCGGCCAGCGCCGGGCGGAGGGCCTCGAGCGTCGCGCGCAGGCTCACGGCGCACGCGCGCAGGGCCGCGACGTCGGCCGGGTCGGGGGCCGCGTCGGCGGCCAGGAGCTCGGCGTGCGGGGTGCGGGCGAGCAGGGCGTCGGTGTCGGCGGCGCACGCCGCGGTCGCGGCGACCAGCGTCGCGAGCGCGGCGTCGGTGCCCGCGGTCAGACCGGCCCGGTCGATCTGCGCGGCCGTCGCGGTGCGGTCCAGCGGCGTACCGGTGAGCTCGGCGAACACGACGAGCTCGTCGATCAGCGGGCCGGCTGCCGGTGGGGCGGCCGCCGGCAGCGCGCCGAGGCCGGCGAGCGCGGCGGCCTCGGTGGGAAGCGTGGCCGGGAGCCCGGCGACCGGTGCCGGGAGCGGGGGGAGCGGCGGGAGCGCGCCGGCCGACCCGGCCGAACCGATCGCCACCCCGCTCACCAACAGCACGGACGTGGCGAGGACTGCGGTGCGCCGGCGGCGCGAAGCCCAGGAGGACACGGGGCGGGCCCACTTTCGGACGTACGGACGGTGCGACACCCGGACAACGAACTTCGTGAACGTCGGGTTACCCCCGCGTCCGGGTGACGGCGCCCGGCGGTCGGCGGAGTACCCTCGGCCGGGTGAACCGGCCGGTCCTGCTGGGCCTGCTCCTCTACCTGCTCGTCGCCGCGGCGCCGACCCTGATGTTCTGGTTCGCCCTGCGGCTGCTGCCCGGTGCCGTCGCCGCCCTGGCCGAGCGCCGCCGGGCCCGCCTGGTGCGCCCGCTGGGCCCGCCGCTCGAGACGCTGGTCGCCGACGTGCGCCGGCTGCGCCGCGAGTTGCGCCGCCCCGCGCGCACCCACGTCCGCCGCACCGCCCTGCTGATGGCCTACGACGAGGCGTTGCTCGACCTCTCCCGCGCGCTCGACCTGCCCGCTCCCGCCCTCGACGGCGCCGACCGCGCGTTCGCCCGATTGCAGGTGGAGGCGCAGATCGAGGCCGCCGGCGTGGCGCTGGACGGGCCACCCGCGTCCGGGCGGGCCGCATGACCCGGCCGGGCTCCGGGTGTGGGTAAAGTTCGGTTTACCGTCGGGAACCCCCCGGGCGCTCCCCGCGTTTGAACAGCACGGACACAATCGCTCGTCAGGAGGACCAGGTGCGCACCAGCAGCAATCCGGCGTTCCGCAACCTGCCCACCGGGCAGGGCGGCGGATACGCCACGTTCGACCGCCAGGGCGGCAAGACGGGTGCCGGCGCCGCCTACGCGGACCAGCGGGCCGCTGGAGTCGGCTACGGCCGGGCGGGGGCGGGCGAGCGTCCGCTCACCGTCGACGACGTCGTGCAGAAGACGGCGATCACCGCCGCGGTCGCCGTGGTCGCCGGCACGCTCACCGCGATCTCCGGCCTCTACGGGCTCGCGCTGCCGGCGTTCCTCGTCGGGTTCGTGCTCTCCCTGGTGCTGATCTTCAAGCAGGACTGGGCCAAGGCGCCGCTGGTGCTGCTGTACTCGCTGTGCATGGGCGTGGCGCTGGGCGGCATCGCCGGGTTCCTGAACAACCTGTACCCGGGCATCGCCTTCCAGGCGCTGATCGGCACCGCCGGCGTGTTCGTCGGGATGCTGGTCGTCTACAAGACCGGCGCCGTGCGGGTCACCCCGCGGTTCCGGAAGTTCATGATGGGCGCGCTGATCGGCGTCGTCGTACTCATGATCGCCAACCTGGTCGGTTACCTGTTCGGGGTCAACCTCGGCCTGCGCGGGGCGGACGGCGAGGTGGGCTGGCTCGCGATCGGCTTCAGCATCATCGTGATCGGCGTCGCGGCGTTCAGCCTGCTGCTCGACTTCGACATGGCCGACGAGGCCGTGCGAGCCGGTGTCCCGGCATCCTTCTCCTGGTACATCGCGTTCGGCCTGATGGTCACGCTGGTCTGGCTCTACATCGAGATCCTGCGCCTGCTGAGCTACTTCCGCCAGGATTGACGCGCTGAACGGCGGCCGGTGTCAGTTCAGGCGCTCCAGCACCATCGCCATGCCCTGCCCGCCGCCGACGCACATCGTCTCCAGGCCGATCTGCTTGTCGTGCGTGCGCAGCCCGTTCAGCAGCGTGCAGGTGATGCGGGCGCCGGTCATGCCGAACGGGTGGCCCAGCGCGATGGCGCCACCGTTCACGTTCAACCGGTCCTCGTCGATCCCCAGATCACGGGCCGAGGGCAGGACCTGGGCGGCGAAGGCCTCGTTGATCTCCACGAGGTCGACGTCGTCGATCGTCATGCCGGCGCGGGCCAGCGCCTGCTTCGACGCCTCCACCGGGCCGAGCCCCATGATCTCGGGGGAGAGCGCGGAGACTCCGGTGGAGACCACCCGCGCGAGCGGTGTGACGCCCAGCGCCGCCGCCTTCGTGTCGGACATGACGACGACGGCGGCAGCGCCGTCGTTGAGCGGGCAGCAGTTCGCCGCGGTGACCCGTCCGTCCGGCCGGAACACCGGCTTGAGCTGCGACACCCCCTCGTAGGTGACACCGGCGCGCGGGCCGTCGTCGGTGGAGACGACGGTGCCGTCGGGCAGCGTCACCGGGGAGATCTCGCGGGCGAAGAACCCGTTGGCGATCGACTTCTCGGCCAGGTTCTGCGACCGGACCCCGAAGTGGTCCATGTCCTCGCGGGTGACGCCCTTGGCACGCGCCAGGTTCTCCGCGGTCTGGCCCATCGCGATGTAGACGTCGGGCAGCTCGCCGGCCTCGCGCGGGTCCGTCCAGTTCTCCGCGCCGGTCTCGGCGACCTTCGCCGACCGGGCCTCGGCCTCGGCGAACAGCGGGTTGTGGGTGTCGGGCCAGGAGTCAGAGGTGCCCTTGGCGAACCGCGACACGGTCTCCACGCCGGCGGAGACGAACACGTCCCCCTCACCCGCCCGGATCGCGTGCATCGCCATCCGCGTCGTCTGCAGCGACGACGAGCAGTAGCGGGTGATCGTGGTGCCGGGCAGGGTGTCGTGGCCCAGCAGCACCGCGACGACGCGCGCCAGGTTGTTGCCCTGCTCGCCACCGGGCAGCCCACAGCCGAGCATCAGGTCGTCGATGTCGGTGGGGTCGAGCTGGGGCACCTGGTCGAGCGCGGCGCGCACCATCTGCGCGGTGAGGTCGTCGGGTCGCAGGCCGGCCAGCGACCCCTTGTTGGCGCGGCCGATCGGGGACCGGGCCGCCGCGACGATCACGGCTTCGGGCATCAGGGGTACTCCTCGATAGGTCGACGGTTCAGCCGACACTACGTCCCGTCCGCGGGCGGCGGCCCCGAGGTGCGCCCGGCGTCACGGCGCCGCCGGTGTAGCGGAGCAGCAGACCGCGGCCGTCACGCTCCAGGCGCACCGCGGCGAGCGCCGCGCCGAGCATGAGCAGCGCGGCGACGTTCTCCCCGAGCTCCTCGACGTGGTAGCCGACGACGAAGCCCAGGCCCTCGTCGCCGGCGGCCATGAACCGGCCCTGGACGGCTTCGAGGCCGAGCGCGCAGACCAGGAGCAGCCCGACCCCGCCGAGCAACAGCAGCCGGCACCGGCCGCGCACCCGCGCCGCGAGCAACCCCACCGCCGCCACGATCCCCAGGCCCGCGACGGCCCCGGGCAGCAGCCAGTAGAACGGGAAGCCGCCCTCGCCGGTGCTGCCGGCGGCGAGGCGCCCGAGCCGCTCGGTGCGCTCGTGCAACTGCGAGTGGTCGTCGAGGGAGAGCAGGGTGAGCACGGCGGCGGTGACGAGCCAGCCGGCCGCGGCGGGGTCGCCGGCGAGCCGGGCGCCGCGGTAGGCCGCGACGTGCGCCAGCGCGGCGAGCAACAGCAGCGACACGCTCCACCAGGTGGGCAGGTTGTGCTCGACGAGCACGTCGAGGAACAGCCGCAGGTCGCGCGCGGCGGGTTCGAGCACCGGCGCGCCGAGCACGGCCAGCAGGCTCGACGCGCCGATCGCGGCGGTGACCGCGACGAGGACCCGCCACGCGCCGCGCGTCGGGATCCGGGTGGGCTCGCCGGGTGGGCCGGCCGGCGCCGGGACGGCCTGCAGCCGCAGGGTGACGCCGTCGCGGGCCGGCCGCACGACGCGGGCCGCAGCAACGATCATCAGCAGCGCTCCGACGGCTTCGGTGAGCTCCCCCAGGTGCGCGACGAGGCTCGCACCGCGACCGCCCGCGAGCAGCCCGGCGAGCAGCTCACCGCCCAGCGCTCCGGCGAGCACGAGGAGGCCGCCGGCGGCGAGGGTCAGGCGCGCCCGCGGGTCGACCGCGGCCGCCACCGCCAGCACCGCCGCCCCGACCGGCGCGGCGACCGGGAGCCACCCCCAGGTGTCGCCGGGCAGCGCCTGCGCCACCCGGCGGTGCAGGTTGCTGACCTCGGCGAGGGAGAACGCCGCGGCCAGTCCGGCCGCGGCGAACCACGCGCCGGCGCCCGGGCGGCCGGTGGCCCGCGCCGTCGCGCCCGCCAGGGCGTGTCCGGCGGCGGCGGCGAGCAGCAGGGCGGCGGTCCACCAGGTCGGCAGGGTCGGTTCGCCGAGCACGTCGACCCAGCGGGCGAACTCGCCGCGCCGCGCGGGGTCCGGGGTGTGCCTGGCGACGGCGATGCTCAGCGCCGTCAGCGCCACGGACACCGCGAGTGCGCCGGCGACCGGTCGCGGCACGCGGCGAGGGCTCCCTGCCGGACCCATCCGGCGCCTCCTTCCCCCGGCGAGTGAACGACGGGTGCCAGGAAGGTTGCCAGACGGCGCGGGTCAACCGGACGCCGCCAGCCGGCGCAGGCGGGTCAGGGCGCGGTGCTGGGCGACCCGCACCGCACCCGGCGTCGAGGCCATCACCTCGGCGGTCTCGGCCGCCGAGAGCCCGACGACCACCCGCAGGACGAGCACCTCCCGGTGGTTCGCGCTCAACCGGCCGAGCAGGCCGTCGAGCAGGCGGTGGTCCTCGGCGGCCACGGCGAGGAGCTCCGGGTCGTCCTCGGTCCGGGCGCTCTCGGGCACCGCCGACATCGGCTCGGAACGATCGCGCGCGGCCGCCCGGTAGGCGTCCATCAGCTTGTTGCGGGCGATGGCCAGGACGAAGGCCATGAAGGCGCCGCCCGCGGCGGCCCGGTACCGGGGAAGCGCCTGGCATACGGCCAACAGGACGTCCTGCGCGACGTCCTCCGGACCGGTCGCCCCGAGCGCGCGGCCGCCCAGCCGCGCCCGGCAGTACTGCACGACCTGCGGCTGCACGGTCCGCAGGACCCGCTCGAGCGCGCGCCGGTCACCCGCCGCCGCGGCGGCGACGGCGACCTCCAGCTCCACCCGCTCGCGCGACCCGGCGTACGCGGCCCTGCGCGCACCGGCCGGACGCGGCGCCGGCCCCGATGGTGGAGGCGGCGGCGGCGCGTCCTCCGACAGGGGGTCGACCGTCATCTGTGCTCCGCCCACTCGGTCTCGGAGGCGTGAGCGTAGAGGCCACGCACCGTGGCGACTCGGCGGTCGTCGGGGCCCTCGGAGGTGTCGCTGCCATGCGGACGGAGCAGCGGTCGCCACCCTTCGCTATCGCCGCGGGGACGTCCCCATCCCGGACGCCACCGTTCGGGTCAGGGAATCACCGACGGCCTAAGCCGACCTTCGCCCGGACGCCTCCCGGCCCCGTCGCCTTCCGGACAGCACGCTGTCGCGGCCCGCACAGTGCCGTCGTGTCACCGAGGGTGACGCGAGCCCGTGCGGCGCCGCGCCACGCGGCGCGCGGAGTACGCGAGCAGGCCGAGTACCACGACGCCGGAGACGATGAGCCCGGCGCCGGTGCCCCACCCGCCGAGCGGCAGCGTGGGCACCAGACCCCACACCACCCCCGCGCCGATCAGGAGCACACCGCCTGCCACCGACGCCGCGAGCCGGGCGGGCGACGCGATGCTCTCCTCGGCGGCCTGCAGCGCCCGGTCGCGCACCGGGTCGACGTAGCGCTCGACCGCGGGGAACTTCAGGGCGAGCACGAGCAGGCCGGCCAGCACCACGAGCAGCCCGGGGCCCGGCAGCACCAGCATCGCGATGCCGAGGACCACCAGCGCTCCGCCCACCAGGAGCGCGGCCGTGCGCTTCACCGTCCCGCCCACGTCCATGCCGTTCCTCCCCCGTGCCCGCGCAGGCCGTGGTGTCCGTCCCGCGGATCGTCCACCTGAACAGTAGGCCGCAACGACGACGTCGAGCACCTCGCGGCGCGATCGACTCCCTCGGCGTCGCCATCGCCTGCCGGCGCTGCGACGATGGACGCATGCGCTACGTCGAGCACGTCGCCGACCTCGTGGGTGACACCCCGCTCGTCCGGCTCGGCACCGTCGCCGCGGGGATCGAGGCGACGGTCCTGGCGAAGGTCGAGTACTTCAACCCGGGCGGCAGCGTGAAGGACCGGATCGCCCTGCGCATGGTGGAGGCCGCTGAGGCGTCGGGGGAGCTGCGGCCCGGCGGCACGATCGTCGAGCCGACCTCGGGCAACACCGGCGTCGGGCTGGCGATGGTCGCCCAGCGCAGGGGCTACCGGTGCGTCTTCGTCTGCCCGGACAAGGTCGGCGAGGACAAGCGCAACGTGCTCAAGGCCTACGGCGCCGAGGTCGTCGTGTGCCCGACGGCGGTCGATCCGGATCACCCCGACTCCTACTACCGGGTCTCCGACCGGCTCAGCGCCGAGATCGACGGGGCGTGGAAGCCGAACCAGTACGCGAACCCGGAGAACCCGGCGTCGCACTACGCCACCACCGGCCCGGAGATCTGGGAGCACACCGAGGGGCGCGTCACGCACTTCGTCGCCGGCATCGGTACCGGCGGCACGATCAGCGGCACCGGGCGCTACCTCAAGGAGGTCTCCGGTGGGCGGGTGCAGGTGATCGGCGCCGACCCGGAGGGGTCGGTGTACAGCGGCGGCGGCGGCCGGCCGTACCTCGTCGAGGGGGTCGGCGAGGACTTCTGGCCCACCACCTACGACAAGGACATCTGCGACCGGATCCTCTCGATCTCCGACGGCGACTCCTTCGACATGACGCGCCGGCTCGCCCGCGAGGAGGCGCTGCTCGTCGGCGGTTCCTGCGGGATGGCCGTCGTCGCCGCGCTGCGGCTGGCCCGGGAACTGCCGGCGGACGCGGTCGTGGTCACCCTGCTGCCCGACGGCGGCCGGGGTTACCTGGGCAAGGTGTTCAACGACGCCTGGATGGCCGGGTACGGGTTCCTGCCCCCGGTCGAGGGCGGCACGGTCGGCGACGTGCTGCGCCGCAAGGACGGGGCGCTGCCCGACCTGGTGCACGCCCACCCGAACGAGACGGTCTCCGACGCCGCCCAGTACCTGCGCGAGTTCGGCGTCTCGCAGATGCCCGTGGTGCGGGCCGAGCCGCCGGTGATGGCGGCGGAGGTCGTGGGCGCGGTGGTCGAGCGCGACCTGCTCGACGCGCTGTTCACCGGCCGCGCCAGGCTGCACCACCGCCTGGAGCGGCACATGTCGGCGCCGCTGCCGACGATCGGGGCGGGGGAGTCGCTGGACAGCGCGATGCGCGCGCTCGCCGACGCCGACGCCCTGCTCGTGCTCGTCGACGGCAAGCCGGGCGGCGTCGTCACCCGCTCCGACCTGATCGCGTTCCTCGGCGCCTAGCTCTGCGTGCCGTCGTGGCGCGCGATTCACGGGCGTAGCGTGGCGGGATGCCCGGGTTCTCGACGAACGCGATCCACGCCGGCCAGGACCCCGACCCGAGCACGGGTTCGGTGATCGTCCCCATCCACGCCACGTCGACGTACGTGCAGGACGGCGTGGGCCGCACCCGCGAGGGCTACGAGTACTCGCGCACCGCCAACCCCACCCGCACGGCGCTGCAGGAGTGCCTGGCCGCCCTGGAGGGCGGGCGCCACGGCGTCGCGTTCGCGTCGGGGATGGCCGCCACCGATACGCTGCTGCGGGCCGCCCTGCGGCCGGGGGACCACCTCGTCCTGCCGCACGACGCCTACGGCGGCACGTTCCGGCTCGTCGACAAGGTGCTGGCGGCGTGGGGGCTGGAGTACACCCCGGTCGACCTGTCCGACCTCGACGCGCTGCGCGCCGCGATCCGCCCGGGCGCGACGAAGCTCGTCTGGTGCGAGACCCCGACGAACCCGCTGCTCGGGATCGCCGACGTCGCCGCCGTGGCGGACGTCGCCCGGGAGGCGGGCGCGCGGCTCGTCGTCGACAACACGTTCGCCTCGCCGTACCTGCAGACCCCGCTCGCCCTGGGCGCCGACGCCGTCCTGCACTCCACGACGAAGTACCTCGGCGGGCACTCGGACGTCGTCGGGGGCGCGCTCGTCACCGACGACGACGAGCTCGCCGAGCAGTTGCGCTTCCTGCAGAACGCGGCCGGCGCGGTGCCCGGGCCGTTCGACGCGTGGCTCACCCTGCGCGGGATCAAGACCCTCGCGCTGCGGATGGAGCGGCACAGCGACAACGCCGAGCGGATCGTCGGCCTGCTCGCCGGGCACCCGGCGGTCGCCACGGTGCTCTACCCCGGGTTGCCGACCCACCCGGGGCACGAGGTGGCGGCCAAGCAGATGCGCCGGTTCGGCGGGATGGTCTCGTTCCGGGTGACGGGCGGGGCCGCCGCGGCACTGCGGGTGTGCGCGGGGACCCGGTTGTTCACGCTGGCCGAGTCGCTCGGCGGGGTCGAGTCGCTCATCGAGCACCCGGGGCGGATGACGCACATGTCGGTGGCCGGGTCGGCGCTGGAGGTGCCCGACGACCTCGTGCGGCTCTCGGTCGGCATCGAGGACGTGGCGGACCTCGTCGAGGACCTCCGCGCCGCGCTGGACGCCGCAGCCGGGTAGAGCCTGCGCTCAACCCCGCGCGGCGTCCGGGTCCGGAGCCGGGGCGGGCAGCGGGCCCGGATCGGGGACGACGATGTCGCCCGGCGCGACGCAGCCTCCGACCAGTTCGTACCCGTCCGCGCGCTGCTCGTAGCGGCCCGGGTCGTCACAGCCCGCGCGCTGCACCGCGGCGAACGCGCCGGCCATGAGCGCGGCGGCGGCCAGCAGCGGGGCGAGTGCCCGCGCCCCCGCGACCCGGCCCTGAACCATGCGTCCTCCCGTGCGGGTGCATGCCCCTGTTGCGGCACGGCCCCGCTGCGAGGCTACCTGCGCGCGCGGCGCCGGGCGCAGGGGAGCGCGCGCCGGGTGGCACCATGCCGGGATGGCCGCCGACCCCGCCCGCGCGAGCGCGGCCCCGCCTGTCGGTATCGCCGAGATCCGGGCGGCGCGCGCCCTGCTCGACGGCGTGATCACGCACACCCCGGTGGCGGGGTCCCGCGCGTTGTCCGCGCGCTGCGGCGGCCCGGTGTACTTCAAGTGCGAGAACCTGCAGCGGACCGGCTCGTTCAAGATCCGCGGCGCCTACACCCGCATCCACCGCCTCGATGCCGCCGAGCGCGCCCGCGGCGTGGTCGCGGCCAGCGCAGGCAACCACGCCCAGGGCGTCGCACTCGCCGCGCGGATGCTCGGGACCGCGGCCACCGTGTTCATGCCGGAGCGGGCGGCGCTGCCCAAGCTGGCCGCCACCCGCGGCTACGGCGCCGACGTCCACCTCGCCGGCGAGACGATCGACGGCAGCCTCGCCGAGGCGCTGGCCTTCGCCGAGCGCACCGGTGCCGTGTTCGTCCACCCGTTCGACCATCCCGACGTCATCGCCGGGCAGGGCACCGTCGGCTGCGAGATCCTCGAGCAGGTGCCCGACGTGCGCACGGTGCTCGTCCCGCTCGGCGGCGGCGGGCTGCTCGGCGGCGTCGCGGCGGCGGTCAAGGCGACCCGCCCGGACGTCGCCGTCGTCGGGGTGCAGGCCGATGCGGCCGCTGCGTGGCCGGCCTCGCTCGCGGCCGGTGGCCCGACGGCGCTGACGCACATGCGCACGATCGCCGACGGCATCGCGGTCGGCCGGCCCGGCGAGGTCACCTACCCGCAGGTGGCGGCGCTGGCCGACGACCTGCTCACGGTGGGGGAGGACGCCCTGTCGCGGGCGCTGCTGCACTGCCTGGAGCGGGCGAAGATGCTGGTGGAGCCGGCGGGCGCGGCCGCCGTGGCAGCCGTGGCCGACCACCCGCACCGGTTCCGCACGCCCGCCGTGGCGGTGCTGTCGGGCGGCAACGTCGACCCGCTCGTGCTGCTGCACGTGATCCAGCACGGCCTCGCGTCGGCGTCGCGCTACCTGTCGTTGCGGGTGCGCGTGGCCGACCGGCCGGGGGTGCTCGCCGAGCTGCTGGAGCTGCTCGGGCGGCTCGGTGCCAACGTCCTCGACGTCGCCCACTCCCGCACCTCGGGCGCGCTGTCGCTCGGCGAGGTGGAGGTCGCGGTGAGCCTGGAGACGCGCGGCCCGGAGCACTGCCAGGAGCTGGTGGACGCGCTGCGCACCGCCGGCCACACCGTGGTGGGGGCGGCCGGCGGGCGGTGACCGGAGGCCACCTCTGCGCCGAAGGGCGTGGACGCCCGGCGCGGCGGCTGTCGCGGGTTCGCCGGTCAGGCCCCGTACGGCTCCGCGGCGACCAGCGAGACCTTCATGCTGCCGCCGTCGGGCAGCCGGTACTCGCGGGTCTCGCCGACCCGGGCGCCGAGCAGTGCCGCGCCCAGCGGCGAGTTCGGGGAGATCACCTGCAGGTCACCGTGGCTGCCCTCCTCGCGGGAGCCCAGCAGCACGGTCTCGGCGTCGTCCGGGTCCTCGTCGTACTGGATCGTGAGGACCATCCCGGGAGCGGCCGTGTCCGATTCCGTGGGCGCCGTGCCGACCTGGGCCGTGCGCAGCAGTTCCTGCAGCTGGCGGATGCGTGCCTCCTGCTGGCCCTGCTCCTCGCGCGCGGCGTGGTATCCGCCGTTCTCCTTCAGGTCGCCCTCCTCGCGGCGGGCGTTGATCTCGGCGGCGATGACGGGGCGGTTCGCGATCAGCTCGTCCAGTTCGTGCTTGAGCCGGTCATGGGCCTCCTGGGTGAGCCAGGTCACCTGCGTGTCCGTCACGGTCATCACTCCTCCTGCCTGTCAGGTCCGCGTGCACGAACCGGTGGCCCGCACGTGCCCCGCGCGCGAGCGCGCCGAACCCGGGTCGATCACTCCCGAGTAAGGAAAAACACGACCCGCCTGCGGGCCGTGCGCAGCTCACGGTAACACGGCGCCTGCCGCTCGGCGCGGTCTTTCGACGAACGGTCAGGCAGGGTCCGGAGTTCCCGGTCCACCTATCGCCGCAGGTAGAACGGTTGGTAGGACCCGTTCGGCCCAGTATCGACGGCGCCGGCCAGCGGTCGGGCGACCGCTCACCGCAGGCGTCGGGAAGCAGCGGGCGACCCGCGGTGTTGGCATTCTCGACGGGCGGACCACCGGGCCCGCCCCAGCCGGGGGTCGGTCCTGTCGGGGCCCGGCGGTACGGTCGGCCGCCGTCCGGCCCGGGGCATCCGACCCGGCCCAGCAGCCGCCACGGCCACGGCACGACGAGACGGAAGGACAACGGACGAGCGCCATGTCGTCTCCCCATCCCCGCGACCTCCACCTGCCGGTCGACGGCCCGCTGCGGTTGATGACCGTGCACGCCCACCCGGACGACGAGTCGAGCAAGGGCGCGGCCACCACCGCCCGCTACGCGGCCGAGGGCCACGAGGTGCTGGTCGTCACGTGCACCGGCGGCGAGCGGGGCAGCATCCTCAACCCCGCGATGGACACCCCCGGCGTGCTGGAGGACCTGCCGGCGGTCCGCCGGGCCGAGATGGCCCGTGCCGCGGAGATCCTCGGCGTCGCGCACCGCTGGCTCGGTTTCGTCGACTCGGGGTTGCCCGAGGGCGACCCGCGCCCGCCGCTGCCGGAGGGTTGCTTCGCGCTGGTCGACCTCGAGGAGGCCACGGCGCCGCTGGTCGCGCTCGTGCGCGAGTTCCGCCCGCATGTCGTCGTCACCTACGACGAGAACGGCGGCTACCCGCATCCGGACCACATCCGCTGCCACGAGGTCTCCGTCGCCGCGTTCGACGCCGCGGGGGACCCGGACCGGTTCCCGGGCACCGGCGCGCCGTGGCAGCCACTGAAGCTGTACTACTCGCACGGGTTCTCCAGGGCGCGGCTGCAGGCGTTCCACGACGCGCTCACCGCGCGCGGCCTCGAGTCGCCGTACACCGAGTGGCTCGCGAACTGGGCCGACGACAAGCCCGACCCCGGCACCCGGGTCACCACCCGGGTGCAGTGCGCCGACTGGTTCGGCGTCCGGGACGAGGCGCTCAAGGCGCACGCCACGCAGGTTGACCCCACCAGCCGCTGGTTCGTCGTGCCGCCGGAGGTGCAGCGCGAGGTGTGGCCGACGGAGGACTACGAGCTCGTCCGCGCGCTCGTCGACGTCGCGGTGCCGGAGGACGACCTGTTCGCCGGGCTGCGGGCGCCCGTCCAGGCCGGCCCGGCCGCGCGGCGCGCCGGCTGAGCGGCGTAGCGTCGGGGGCGGATCAGGGGAGGGTGAGCACGATGCTGCTGGTCGAGGGGATCGCCGAAGGGTCGGCCCTCGTCGCGGTGCCGGTCCAGAATCCGCCGCCGCCCGTGCAGGGCGAGGAGTTCGGCAAGTCCTCACCGGTCGGGCTGGTGGTCGTCCTGCTGCTCGCCGTGGCCACCGTCGTCCTGATCCGGGGCATGACGAAGCGGATCAAGCGGCTGCCGGCGAGCTTCGACGAGCAGCCGCCGTCACGGGCCGACCGGGCGCGCCCGTCGGGACCGGACGCCGACACCCGCGACTGACGCCTTCGGCTGCCGTGCGAGCCGAGCTTTGACACGCTGGGCCCATGCCCAACCGCCTGGCCTCGGCCACGAGCCCGTACCTGCTCCAGCACGCGGACAACCCGATCGACTGGTGGGAGTGGTCGGAGGAGGCCTTCGCCGAGGCGGCTCGCCGGAACGTGCCGGTGCTGCTCTCGGTCGGTTACTCGGCCTGCCACTGGTGCCATGTGATGGCGCACGAGTCGTTCGCCGACGCCGCCGTCGCGGCGCAGGTGAACGACGGGTTCGTGGCGATCAAGGTGGACCGCGAGGAGCGCCCGGACATCGATGCGGTGTACATGGCCGCCACGCAGGCCATGACCGGGCGGGGCGGCTGGCCGATGACCTGCTTCCTCACCCCGGCCGGGGAGCCGTTCCACTGCGGCACCTACTACCCGCCGACCTCGCGCGGCGGGATGCCCGGGTTCCCCCAGCTGCTGACCGCGGTCACGAAGGCCTGGACCGAGGACGGCGAGCGGGTGCGCAGCTCCGCCGGCCAGATCGCCGCGCGGCTCGCGGACGACGCGGCCGCGGCGCTGCCGCCGGGCGGGCTCGACGCGGACGCGCTCGACCGCGCCGCGGCGACGCTGCAGGAGGCCGTCGACCGGGAGCACGGCGGGATCGGCGGCGCCCCGAAGTTCCCGCCGTCGATGGTGTGCGAGTTCCTGCTGCGCCACCACGAGCGCACGGGATCCGCCGACGCGCTGGCACCGGTGGCGCTGACCGCGGAGCGGATGGCCCGCGGGGGGCTGTACGACCAGCTCGCCGGGGGGTTCGCCCGCTACAGCGTCGACGCGCGGTGGATCGTGCCGCACTTCGAGAAGATGCTCTACGATAACGCGCTGCTGCTGCGGGCGTACGCGCACCTGGCGCGGGTCACCGGCGACGCCCTGCCCCGGCGGGTGGCCGAGGAGACCGCCGCGTTCCTCCTGCGGGACCTGCGCACCCCGGAGGGGGGCTTTGCCTCCGCGCTCGACGCCGACACCGACGGCGTCGAGGGACTCACCTACGCATGGACACCGGCGCAGCTGCGCGAGGTGCTCGGTGACGACGACGGGGCGTGGGCCGCCGAGCTGCTGACCGTCACCGCGACGGGGACGTTCGAGCACGGGTCGTCGACGCTGCAGCTGCTCGCCGACCCCGACGACCGGGATCGCTGGGAGCGGGTGCGCGCCACGCTGCTCGCGGCCCGGGACCAGCGGCCGCAGCCCGCCCGCGACGACAAGGTCGTCACGTCGTGGAACGGGATGACGGTGCTCGCGCTCGCCGAGGCCGGGGCCGCAATGGATCGTCCGGAGTGGGTCGCGGCGGCCGTCGCGGCGGCCGACCTGCTGCTGGGGCTGCACCTGGTCGACGGGCGGCTGCGCCGATCGTCACGCAACGGGGCGGTGGGGGCCGCCGACGGCGTGCTGGAGGACCATGCCCTGCTCGCCGAGGGGCTGCTCGTGTTGCACCAGGCGACCGGCGCGCCCCGGTGGCTGGAGGAGGCCGTCGGGTTGCTCGACCTCGCCCTGGCGCATTTCGCCGACCCGGCCGACCCCGGCGCGTTCTTCGACACCGCCGACGACGCCGAGGCGTTGCTGCACCGGCCGCGCGAGGTCACCGACAACGCTTCGCCGTGCGGCGCGTCGGCCCTGGCGAACGCGCTGCTGACGGCGTCGGCGCTGGTGGCGGGCGACCGGTCGGGGCCCTACCGGGACCGGGCCGAGGCGACCCTGCGGTCGGCCGGCACGCTGGCCGAGCGCTACCCGCGGTTCGCGGGGCATTGGCTGACCGCGGCCGAGGCCGCGGTACGGGGGCCGCTGCAGGTCGCCGTCGCGGGAGCGGATGGGGACACCGGCCGCGACGCGCTGCTCGCCCACGCCCGCCACGTCGCCCCGGGTGGCACGGTGGTCGTCGGCGGGCCGCCCGATGCCGAGGGAGTGCCGCTGCTGGCCGGGCGGCCGCTGCTGCAGGGCGCGGCGGCGGTGTACATCTGCCGTGGCTTCGTCTGCGACCGCCCCGTCAGCACGCCGGAGGAGGTCACCGCCGCGCTGGTCCTGCGCCCCTGATCCGCGAGTCGGCCTGCATCCGTCGGCGAGTCGGCACATCCGCGCGAGGCGCGCCGGAAGCGCGCGGGTGGATTCTGGCCGTTGTTCGTCTTGCCGTGTAATCTGGTAATCAGAGCTACGCGGAGGTGGTCGTGATGGTCGGACGGATGCACCGGGGATGGCACGGCAGCGGCGGCCGCGGCGGACGCGGCCCCGGACGCGGCGGCTGGCAGCAGGCGGACCTGCCTCCCGCGGACGACGCGGCGGCGTGGCTGCAGGGCCGGCTGCCGGACGGCTGGTTCGTCGGCGTCCCGGAGGTGACGGTGGACCGGGAGGAGATCGTCGTCGTCGGCGAGCTCCCGCCGCTCGACGGCGGGTTCCCGGACACCGAGGCCGGCCGGGCGGATCGGGCCGCCGCCGTGGCCGGGCGGATCTCACGGTTCCGCGAGCAGACCCGCGACGAGCGCATCGAGATCGCCCGCCAGGCCGAGCACCGCTACCAGCGCAAGGTCGGCTGGGGCGCACGGATCGGCGACACCGTCGAGCTGTTCACGGTGGCCTCCGTGCCGGTGATGACCCGGCTGCGCCAACCCGAGCGGATCGTGCTCGACACACTGGTGGACTCGGGTGTCGCCCGCTCCCGCTCCGACGCCCTGGCGTGGGCCGTGCGGCTGGTCGGCAAGCACGCCGACGAGTGGCTCGGCGAGCTGCGGGCCGCGATGGCGAAGGTCGACGAGCTCCGCACGAAGGGCCCCACGGGTGACGGGGACTGAGCCCCTCGCGTTGGTGCCGGATGCGAACATGTGTTCGTGTCCCCCGTCGACGGCGAGGCGAGCGTCCTGCACGCCGACCTCGACGCGTTCTACGCCTCGGTCGAGCAGCGCGACGATCCGCGCCTGCGCGGGCGGCCGGTGATCGTCGGCGCGGGGGTGGTGCTCGCCGCGAGCTACGAGGCGAAGGCCTGCGGGGTCCGCACGGCGATGGGGGGCGCACAGGCGAGGGCGCTGTGCCCGGCGGCGGTGGTCGTCCCGCCCCGGATGGCCGCGTACGCGGCGGCGAGCCGCGCCACGTTCGAGGTCTTCCGGCGCACCACCCCGCTGGTCGAGGGGCTGTCGATCGACGAGGCGTTCCTGGAGGTGGGCGGGCTGCGCCGGATCGCCGGCCCGCCCGTCGCGATCGCCGAGCGCCTCCGCCGGGAGGTGCGCGAGCACGTCGGGCTGCCGGTGAGCGTGGGGGTGGCGCGCACGAAGTTCCTCGCCAAGGTGGCCAGCGCCGTGGCCAAGCCGGACGGCCTGCTGCTCGTGCCTCCCGGCGGCGAGGCGGAGTTCCTGCACCCGCTGCCCGTCGAGCGGCTCTGGGGCGTCGGCCGGATCACCGCGGAGAAGCTGCACGGCTGGGGCATCCGCACCGTGGGGGAGATCGCGCAGCTGCCCGAGGCGTCGCTGGTCGGGCTGCTGGGCCGCGCGGCCGGGCGCCACCTGCACGCCCTCGCGGTGGGTCGAGACCCGCGACGGGTCGAGGTCGGGCGGCGGCGCCGCTCGGTCGGCGCCCAGCACGCGCTCGGCCGGCGGGCGCGCTCGCCCGCGGAGGTGGACGCCGTGCTCCTCGCCCTGGTCGATCGGGTCGCGCGGCGGCTGCGGGCAGCCGATCGCGCGGGACGCACGGTCGTGCTCCGGCTGCGTCTCGCCGACTACACCCGGGCCACCCGCTCGCGCACCCTGGCCCGGCCGACGGCCGACACCGGTGTCCTGCTGGTCGCGGCCCGGGGGCTGCTGGCGCAGGCACGTCCGCTCGTCGAGGAACGCGGTCTGACGCTGCTCGGGGTGGCCGTGGGCAACCTCGACGACGGCGGTCCGCTGCAGCTCGAGCTGCCGTTCGACCGGCGACCCTGTGCGACGCCCGCCCCGAACCTGGACGCGGCGATGGACGGTGTGCGGCGGCGGTTCGGGACGGGCGCGGTCACCAGGGCGGTGCTGATCGGCCGCGGGCACGACGTGGAGGTGCCGCTGCTGCCGGACTGAGCGGCGGGGCGCCGCGGGCGGGGTCCCTCAACCGGGGAACAGCACCAGCCAGATCGCGATGTGGTGGCATGCCGCGGCGAGCACGGTGGCGGCGTGGAAGAACTCGTGGAACCCGAAGGTGGTGGGCCACGGGTTCGGCCACTTCGTGGCGTAGAAGACCGCGCCGACCGTGTAGAGCAGCCCACCCGCCACCAGCAGCACGAGCGCCGCGACCCCGGCGTTGTGCAGCAGGTCGGGCAGCACGAACACGGCCACCCAGCCGAGCGCGACGTAGACCGGCACGCCGACCCACTCCGGAGCGTGCGGCCAGGCCGTCTTGAGCACCACACCGGCCAAGGCGCCGGTCCAGACCACCGTGAGCACCCAGCGTGCGGTGGGCGCGTCCAACGCGAGCACGGCCACCGGGGTGTAGGTGCCGGCGATGAACAGGAAGATCATCGAATGGTCGAGCCGCTTCATGACGAACTCGGCACGCGAGGTGCGCCAGGTACGGCGGTGGTAGAGCGAGCTGATGCCGAACAGGCCCAGCACGGTGACGCTGTAGACGATCGTGGCCAGCGCGGCGCGGCCGCCGACGAGCGCGCCCGAGACGGTGATCAGGGCGGCCGAGGCCGCGATCGAGACGGCGAACGACCACAGGTGCAACCAGCCGCGCATCCGCGGCCGGGCCGGTGCCGGGAGGGGCGACGGCGTGGTCGCCGGCGCGTCGGTCACGCCGCCGAGGTTACGTCACGGGGTCGGCCGGGCGCGTCCACGAGATGAACCCGGGCACGCCGCCGGCCGCCCACGGCCCGGCGCCGCCACCGGCGTCGCGCGTAGGCTGACCGGCCGTGGGTGTCCGCGACCTGCTGTACTCGGCGTACGAGCGCAGGCTCGCCCGCGAGCTCGCCCGGGCCGACCACGGTGTCCGGCCCCGGCACGTCGCGCTGATCCTCGACGGGAACCGCAGGTGGGCCCGGGACGCCGGCCTGCTCGACGTGAACGACGGGCACCGGGCCGGCGCGGCGAAGATCGCCGACCTCCTGGGCTGGTGCGAGGAGGCCGGCGTCGAGGTCGTGACGCTGTTCCTGCTCAGCACCGACAACCTGAACCGGCCACCGGCGGAGGTGGCGCCGCTGCTGGAGATCATCGCCGACGTCGTGGACGAGCTGAGCGGGCCGGCGACGCCGTGGCGGCTGCGCGTCGTCGGTGCGCTCGACCTGCTCCCGAAGGCGATCGCGGCGCGGCTCGCGGCGGCGGCCGGGCGCACCGCGGACCGCGGGGGCCTGCAACTCAACGTGGCCGTCTGTTACGGCGGGCGCCAGGAGATCGCCGAGGCCGTGCGCAAGCTGTTGCTGCAGCACGCCGAATCGGGTACCTCGATCGAGGAGCTGGCGGAGGTGCTCGACGTCGACCACATCGCGGCGCACCTGTACACCTCCGGGCAACCCGATCCGGACCTGGTGATCCGGACCTCCGGGGAGCAGCGCCTGTCCGGATTCCTGCTGTGGCAGTCGGCCCATTCGGAGTTCTGGTTCTGCGAGGCCTACTGGCCGGAATTCCGGAGGGTGGACTTCCTGCGGGCCCTGCGCGATTACGCCGCCCGGCACCGCCGGTTCGGTTCCTGACGCCGAGCACGGGAAAGGCCCCGGATCCGCGAGGGATCCGGGGCCTTTCCGAGGACGCTGGGTCAGCTCTTGTTGACCTGGGTGATGTTGTCCTCGTTGGTGCACTCGGCCTCGGCGTCCTGGTCCACCGCACCCAGGAGCCCGATGATGTTGCCGACCCCGACCTGGACGTTCGGGCAGACGTTGACCTGGTTGTCGTTGAGGGCGTTCACGTCGCCGACGTTGATGAGCCCCAGCTGGCGGTTCTGGCCACCCTCACGGCTCTCGTCGACCTTGTTGACCTGCTTGTCGCCACCGCCGTGCCCGTGGTCGTCACCCTTGCTCCCGGCGAAGGCGAGCGGGCTCACCGCGAGCAGACCGGCAGCGGCCGCAGCCACGACAATTCCAGCCTTCTTCAGCACAGTTCATCTCCTGTTGAGTCATCCGGGGCCGCCTGCGTGAAGCAATCGGCCCCTCTCAGTGCCAGCGTCCTGACCGGGGAGCCCGCGCTGACCGGGCAAAAGCTATCGGCCTGCCGGAGCCGGAACAAACCGGGTACCACTATCGTGTGAGGCCACTACTTCACGTTTAGTTACTCATCAAATCGGGCGAGGTTTCGCCACATGAGTTACCCCTGAGCGCGGAAATACCCATACAGAAAGTAGCGAAGCCCTACCCGAATGTCGGAACATCCTTCCTGATCGGAACGCAGCGTGACCGGCGTCGCGTGAGCACTCGTGCCGCCGGAAACGCTCCCCACCGGATCGGGAGTCGGCAAGCGGGGGCGCGGGCTGCTGTGACCGTCGCAGGGCGTGAGCTGCCCGCACGCGAGAGCCCGGCCCGCATCCCGGTAGCTCCCCGCGCTCGGGGCCGGTTCGGGCGGGCCCCGGCCGGGTACCGTGCGCCGGTGCGGGCGGCAGCGGCGGTGCGCGAGTACGTGGCCCTGGCCGCCCGGCTCGTCGAGCTCGAGCCGGGAACCGCGGCGGTCACCCCGGGGCCGTGGGCCGTGCCGGGCAGCCCCGGTGCCGCAGAGCCTGCGGCGGGCCCCGTTCCCGCGGCCGAGCTGGCCCGGGCCGCCGACCGGCTGCTCGCCGGAGTCGCCGACCTCTCCCTCGCCCCGGCTCGCCGGCGAGTGCTCGGCGGGCAGGTCAAGGCCCTGCGGTGCAGCGCCCGGCGGCTGGCGGGGCGCCCGGTCGGCTTCGTCGAGGAGGTCGCGGAGTGCTTCGACGTCCACGTGGGCCCCGGCGATCCGGACCGCTACGCCGAGGTCCACCGCGAGCTCGACGACCTGCTCCCCGGCCGCGGGCCGCTGGCCGAGCGGATCGCCGAGCACCGGCGGCGCGACGAGGTGCCCGCCCCGCTGCTGGGCCGGGCGGTGCGGGCCGTCGCCGACGCGCTGCGGGAGTGCACCCGCACCGTCCTGCCGTTGCCGGCCCGGGAGGAGGTCGAGGTCCGGATCGTCGACGACGCGCCGTGGAGCGGCTTCAGCCGCTACCTGGGCAGCGGCCGCTCGGTGGTGTCGGTGAACGCGGCCGCGCGGGTGCGGGCGGGGCAGCTGCTCTCCCTGGTCGCCCACGAGTGCTACCCCGGGCACCACGCCGCCACCTCGCGGGCGGACGTCGAGCTCGTCGGCCGGCGCGGGTGGGCCGAACACGCGGTGCTGCTGGTGGCCTCACCGCAGAGCCTCGTCGCCGAGGGGCTGGCCGACTGCGCGCTCGACGCGGTCGTCGGGCCCGGGTGGGGTCGCTGGGGGCAGGAGGTGCTGCGCGAGGCCGGCGTGCGCACCGACGGCGAGCTGACCGAACGCGTCGAGCGGATCACCGCGGAGTTGCAGCACGCGCGGCTCGACGCCGCGCTGCTGCTGCACGACCGCGGCACCGGCGAGGACGCCGTCCGGACGCACCTGCGGCGCTGGCTGCTCGTCGACGACGCGCGGGCCGGGCAGATGCTGCGGTTCCTCGCCGACCCGCGGTGGCGGGCGTACACCGCGACGTACGCGGCCGGACAGCCGCTGGTGCACCGGTGGCTGCACGGCGGCGACACCGGCCCGGCGACCCGGTTCGCCGGGCTGGTCGACGCGCCGCGCACGCCGTCGATGCTTCGGCAGGAGCTGTCGGCGGTCGTGCGGCCGGACGGCGGGCAGCCGAACGTGTACCGGCGGTGACCGCTGTGGCGACAGGCGGTTGCCGGATCGCGACGAACGGTAGGCCGTTGCGCTGTTTCCGATGCGTTACCTCCCCGATCGCCCGGTGTTGCAGTTGACCGCACCCGGGTGACCGCCGGTAGCGTTCGCGTCGGCGGGACGCGCCCGAGCGGACCGCCCGGGGAGGCCCTGGTCGTGGTGTCACTTGCACCCGAGGGGGCCGGCACCCGGCCCTCGCGGGCGTCCGGCGCCGTGCGCGCCGTCCGTCCGGGTCAGGGCCGGCCGGCCCACCAGAGAAGTGGGCGCGGTGCCGCGTCCACGAGGGAGCACCACGTGACGAAGGCTCGTACCGCCCCCGCCTCGAAGAACATCCGCTGCTACGTGCTGGACACCTCGGTCCTGCTGTCCGACCCGTGGTCGATGACCCGGTTCGACGAGCACGAGGTCGTCCTGCCGCTGGTGGTGATCTCCGAACTGGAGGGCAAGCGCCACCACCCCGAACTCGGGTGGTTCGCGCGCACGGCGCTGCGCCAGCTCGACGAGCTGCGCATCGAGCACGGCCGCCTCGACGCACCGGTGCCGATCGGTGACGGGGGCGGGACCCTGCACGTCGAGCTGAACCACACCGACCCGGAGGTGCTCCCCGCGGGTTTCCGCACGGACTCGAACGACAGCCGGATCCTGGCCTGCGCGCTCAACCTGGCGGCCGAGCGCGGGGCCGCCGGCCGCGGACCCGTCGTCCTCGTCACCCAGGACGTGCCGCTGCGGGTCAAGGCCGCCGCGGTCGGGTTGACCGCCGACGAGTACCACGCGCTCGACGTCGTCCCCTCGGGGTGGACGGGCATGGCCGACCTGGAGGTGGCGACCGAGCAGGTCGACGCGCTGTTCAAGGAGGGTGTGATCGACCACGACGAGGCGCGTGAGCTGCCGGTCAACACCGGGCTGCGGCTGCTGGGCTGCGGCTCGGCGGCACTCGGCCGGGTGAGCGTGGACAAGCGGGTGCGCCTGGTGCGCGGGGACCGCGAGGCGTTCGGGCTGCACGGGCGCTCGGCCGAGCAGCGGATCGCGCTGGAGCTGCTGCTCGACCCCGAGATCGGCATCGTCTCCCTCGGCGGGCGGGCCGGCACCGGGAAGTCGGCGCTCGCGCTGTGCGCCGGCCTGGAGTCGGTGCTGGAGCGCCGCCAGCACCGAAAGGTCGTCGTGTTCCGCCCCGTGTACGCCGTCGGCGGGCAGGAGCTGGGTTACCTGCCGGGCAGTGAGAGCGAGAAGATGGCCCCCTGGGCGCAGGCCGTCTTCGACACCCTCGGTGCGCTGGTCAGCCAGAACGTCCTCGACGAGGTGATCCAGCGCGGGATGCTTGAGGTGTTGCCGCTGACCCACATCCGGGGCCGCTCGCTGCACGACTCGTTCGTCATCGTCGACGAGGCGCAGTCGCTGGAGCGCGGGGTGCTGCTGACGGTGCTGTCCCGGCTGGGCACCGCGTCGCGGGTGGTGCTCACCCACGACGTCGCCCAGCGTGACAACCTGCGCGTCGGCCGCCACGACGGCGTCGCCGCGGTGATCGAGACGCTGAAGGGTCACCCGCTGTTCGCACACATCACCCTCACCCGCAGCGAGCGCTCGCCGATCGCCGCGCTGGTGACCGAGATGCTGGAGGGCCCCGCCACCTGACCCGCGAGTGCGCCGAACCGTGCGTCCGAGTGCGCCATCTCAGGCGGATCCGGGGCGGCGGCGAAGGAGTGCGGGCGCCGGACGGGTCGGGATACCTCCGGCCCGCCCGGCCTCGCGTCGCGGCTCCGTCGCTCGAGAAGGGAAGTTCGCGCACCTGGAGGGGCGCACTCGCGGGGAGGTCTGCTAGAGGCCGTGCGGGGTGCCTTCGGTGAACCCCGCGGTGGTCTGCACTCCGACGACGGCGCGCTCGTGCAACTCGTCCAGGGCGCGGGCGCCGGCATAGGTGCACGCGGAGCGCACACCGGCGCAGATCGCGTCGAGGAGGTCCTCGACGCCGGACCGGGCCGGGTCGAGCAGCTGGCGCGAGGCGGAGATGCCCTCCTCGAACAGCGCCTTGCGGGACCGGTCGAAACCGCTGTCGCCGCGGGTGCGGGCGCTCACCGCGCGCTTGGACGCCATGCCGAACGACTCCTTGTACGGCCGCCCGCTCTCGTCGCGCTGCAGGTCGCCCGGCGACTCGTAGGTGCCGGCCAACCACGAGCCGATCATCACCGCCGACGCCCCCGCGGCGAGCGCGAGCGCGACGTCACGCGGGTGGCGCACCCCGCCGTCGGCCCAGATCCGCACGCCGTGCTCGCGCCCGGCCGCCGCGCACTCCAGGACCGCCGAGAACTGCGGCCGCCCGACACCGGTCATCATCCGGGTGGTGCACATCGCGCCGGGCCCGACGCCGACCTTGACGACGTCCGCGCCCGCCGCGGCGAGGTCGCGCACACCCTGGGCGGTGACCACGTTGCCCGCCACCACCGGCACCGTGGCGCCGGTGTCGGCGACCACCGCCCGCACGGCGCGCAGGGCGTCGAGCATCCGGTCCTGGTGGCCGTGCGCGGTGTCCACGACGAGCACGTCGACCTCCGCGTCGAGCAGGGCCTTCGCCTTCACCGCGACGTCGCCGTTGATCCCGATCGCGGCGGCCGTGCGCAGCCGGCCCGCGCTGTCGAGCGTCGGCCGGTAGATCTCGGCGCGCAGCGCCCCGAGCGCGGTGAGCAGCCCGGCGAGCCGGCCGTCGGCGTCGAGGCCGAGCGCGATCCCGCGGCCGCCGACCGCGTCGAACACCGCGCGTGGCGCAGTGTCCAGCGGCAGGGTCACCGGGTTCGGGTCGAGCACGTCGGCGAGCCGGGTGAACCGGTCGACCCCGCCGCAGGCGGCCTCGTCGACGGTGCCGACCGGGCGCCCGCCGTCGTCCACCACCACGACGGCGCGGTGGGCGCGCTTGGGCAGCAGGTTGACGGCGTCGGCCACGGCGTCGCCGGTGCGCAGCACCAGTGGGGTGTCCCAGACCGGGTGCCGTGACTTGATCCACGCGACGATCTCGGCCACCGCCTGGGGCGCCACGTCCTGCGGCAGCACGGTGAGCGCGCCGCGGCGGGCCAGCGTCTCGGCCATCCGGCGGCCCGCCACCGCCGTCATGTTGGCGGCGACGACCGGCACCGTGGCGCCCGTGCTGTCGGCGGTGGCGAGGTCGACGTCGAAGCGCGAAACCACCGACGACCGGCCCGGCACGAGGAAGACGTCGTCGTAGGTCAGGTCGTGACCGGGGTGGTGCCCGTTGAGGAAGCGCACGGTTGCGACAGCCTACTCGCGCAGCAGGCCGCGCACCGTGTCGAGCGTGTCCGCACCGGCCGGGGTCTTGTCCGGCCGGTAGCGCAGCACCCGGGCGAACCGCAGGGCGACCCCGCCCGGGTAGCGCGGGCTGCGCTGCACGCCGTCGAGCTCGATCTCGACGACCAGCTCCGGGCGCAGCAGCACGGCATGACCGCGCTCCTCGCGCACGTACTCGGGGAAGGTGGCGGTCTGCCAGGCCAGCAGCTCGTCGGTCATGCCCTTGAACGTCTTGCCGACCATCACCGGCTCGCCGCCGTCGGGATCGCGGGCGCCGAGGTGGATGTTCGACAGGTAGCCCGTGCGGCGGCCGTAGCCCCACTCGGCGCCGAGTACCACCAGGTCCAGCGTGTGCGCCGGCTTGACCTTCTGCCAGGCCCGGCCGCGCCGCCCCGCGGCGTACCGGGCGTCGAGCGCCTTGACCATGACGCCCTCGTGGCCGGCCGCGAGCGCGGCGTCCAGCAGCTCGGCGGCCTCCGGCGTCGACGGGCGCAGCGCGCCGGGCATCCGGTGCTCGCCCACCACGCGGTGCAGCGCTGCGAGCCGCTCGTGCAGCGGGGCGTCGAGCAGGTCGGTGCCGTCGAGGTGGAGCACGTCGAAGAAGAACGGGCGCAACGCCAGCTCGCCGGCCGCGGCGCCGAACCGGCTCATCGTCTCCTGGAAGGGGCGGGGGCGGCCGTCGTCACGCAGGGCGAGGGTCTCGCCGTCGAGCACGACCGACCGGCACGGCAGGGCCCGGACCAGCGCCACCAGCTCCGGCACGGCGCCGGTGACCTCGCGCAGCGTGCGCGTCCACACCCCGACGTCCGTGCCGTCGCGGTGCACCTGGATGCGCGCGCCGTCGAGCTTGTGCTCGACGACGACGTCCGGGCCGAGGTCCGCGAGCGCGGCGTCGAGGCTCTCGGCGGGGCTCGCGAGCATCGGCCGGACCGGGCGCCCCACCTGCAGCCGCACGGCCGCGAGTGCGGCGGCGCCGCCGGTGAGTGCGAGCCGCGCCGTCTCGGGCAGCCGGCCGGAGAGCATGAACGCGCGCCGCACGTCCGGGGCCGGGACGCCGGCCGCCACCGCGACTGCCTCCAGCATCACGCCCTCCAGCGCGCCGTGGCGCAGCTCGCCGGTGAGCAGGCGGTGCAGGAAGCGCTGCTCGTCGGCGGTGGCGGCGGTGAACAGCGCACCGAGCAGAGCGGACCGGCGAGCGGCGGATCCGGCACCGGAGGTCGAGGCGAGCCCGTCGAGGGCCGCGTCGACGGCGCGGACGGTGAGCACCGGCTCGGTGGCGGCGGGCACGTCGAGGCCCGCGAGTGTGCGCCAGCCCGTGCCGGTGCGGCCCTGGCGGGGCTCCCCGGCCAGCCACGCGGTGACCGGCTCGATCTCCTCGGCCGCGGCGGCGCGCAGCAGCGCGGCGAGCGCGGCGGTCTTAGCCGTGCGGGAACGCGTGGCCCCGAGCGCGGTGGACGCGGCGACGACCTCGGTGAGCAGCACGCGTCGATCCTTCCAGCGCCGACCGACATCCTGGCGCCGTCGGGTGCCGCGGCCGGCGCGACCAGCACGGGCCGGCGACTCCGCACGGGTGAGGTGGGCGGGAGCACGCCGGCTCCGCCCGTGCGTGCGCGCCACGGCGGCGGCAGACTCGCGATCAGCGACGGAGGGGGATCGACGTGTCGCGAGTCGGCGCAGCCGACCCGCCGGGCCGGCTGCGCCGCGCCTGGACGGTGGTTCGTGCGGTGATCGTCGAGAGCAGCGAGGACCGCCTGCTCGGGCTCGCCGCGGAGAGCGCGTTCTTCGTCGTCCTCGGGATCTTCCCCGCGCTGCTGATCGCGGCGAGCCTGCTCGGCCTGCTCGACGTCGTCGTCGGCGCCGAGGTGGCCGCCGGCGCGCAGGAGCGCGTCGTGAACGCGCTGGACACCGTGCTGACCGACCAGGCGTCCGACGCCGTCACCTCGGTGGCGGCGCTGTTCGAGGAGAGCAGGGGCGGGCTGCTGACCTTCGCCACCCTCGGGGCGCTCGTCACGCTCTCCGGCGCCTTCGCGACCGTGCTCGGCGCGCTGAACCTCGCCTACGGCGTCGCCGAGCAGCGGTCATGGCTGCGTCAGCGGCTGGTCGGCCTGCTCATGGGCGTCGTCACACTGGTGGTCGTCGTCCTGGCGCTCGCGGTCCTCGTGGTCGGCCCGTTGCTCGGCCGCGGCGAGGACCTGGCCGACCTCGTCGGGCTCGGGGCGGTGTTCACGTTCACCTGGAACGTGCTGCGCGTCCCGGTGTTCGTCGCCGGGCTGGTGCTGTGGACCACGGCCCTGCTGCGCTACGCGCCCAGCTGCCACATCGCGTGGCGCCACGCCCTGCCCGGAGCCGTGCTCACCACCGTCCTCTGGGTCGTCGCCACTGCCGGGTTCCACGCCTACCTCGCCGTCGTCGCGGGCGCGAATCCCGTGCTCGGCGCCTTCGGCGGCGGCATCATCGTGATGACCTGGGTCTACCTGCTCAGCCTCGCCCTGCTGCTCGGCGGCGAGCTGAACGCGGTCCTCGAGGCGCGGCGCGGGGAGGATCTGGTGGCGCGGCGCGCGGAGGAGTAGCTTCCCCGCCAGGAGCGCCGGGAAGCCTGGTCGGCAGTCGTCGTCGGCCGCGAAGGGGATGACCCGATGTCCGCTGCTCCCACCCTGCCCACCAC
>DATLGI010000242.1:0-2189 GCA_035540535.1 Pseudonocardia sp. | reverse complement strand
CCCGGTGGCCTGATCGGCGGTACGCTGGACGACTGCCGCGCGACGGCGAGGACCGGGGCTGGCCGCGGGCCGGCCGTGCCCGCGTCGTCGTCGCCGTTGCGCTGGTAGGTTCGTAAGCCGCCTGCCGGACGCCCGGCACCGGTCCCGTCCCCCGCCCGTGAGGTCTGCCGTTGTCCGAGAGTCCGAACCCGCTCGGCGAGCACCCGCCGGCCGACGGGCTCGAGTCCGAGCGCGCCTACGTCGCCGTGCTCTACGAGCGTCTGGACGCCCGCCGCGCGGAGACGGCGCGGCGGCTGCAGCAGGTGCTGCACGACGAGACCGTCGGCACGCCGCAGGCCCTCACCGAGCGCGACGCCGCCGCGGCGATGTACACCGACCGGCTCGCCGCGCTGCGCGCCGCCGAGCACGGCCTGGCGTTCGGCCGCCTCGACACCGACGACGGCGAGCGGCGCTACGTCGGGCGGCTCGGCCTGCTCGACGAGGAGCGCGACTACGAGCCGCTGCTCATGGACTGGCGGGCACCCGCGGCCCGGCCGTTCTACACGGCCACGGCCGCATCGCCGGAGGGGATGCGCCGGCGGCGCCACCTGCGCACCCGCCGGCGCGAGGTGGTGGGCATCGACGACGAGGTGCTCGACCTCGCCGACCCGGACGCCGAGCGGGCCTCGCGCAGCGGGCTGACCAGCGAGGCCGCGCTGCTCGCCGCCGTGGACGCGCGGCGGACGGGGCGGATGGGCGACATCGTCGCGACGATCCAGGCCGAGCAGGACCGGATCATCCGGGCCCGGCCGTCGGGGGTGCTGGTGGTGCAGGGCGGGCCCGGCACGGGCAAGACCGCCGTCGCGCTGCACCGCGCCGCCTACCTGCTCTACACCCACCGGGACCGGCTCGCCCGGCGCGGCGTGCTCGTCGTCGGGCCGAACGCGACGTTCCTGCGCTACATCGGGCAGGTGCTGCCGTCGTTGGGCGAGACGAGCGTCGTGCTCTCCACCGTCGGCCGGCTGCACCCCGGGCTGGACGCCCGCCGCGTGGAGCCCGCCGCGGTGGCCGAGGTGAAGGGGCGCGCGGACATGGCCGCGGTGCTCGCCGCGGCGGTGCGCGACCGCCAGCAGGTGCCCCGCCGACCCGTGCACCTCGTCGTCGAGCAGCAGCGCGTGCGGCTGGACCGCGACGTCGCCAACACCGCGCGCACCCGCGCCCGGCGCTCCCGCAAACCGCACAACGAGGCCCGGCGGATCTTCCGCAAGGAGGTGGTGCGGCTGCTCGCGGAGCAGGTCGCGCGCACGCTCGGCGGGCGTCGGCTCCTCGACCCCGGGGACCTCGCCGACATCCGCGAGGAGCTGGACGACAGCCCCGAGCTCTCCCGCGAGCTCGACGTGCTGTGGCCGACCCTGTCGCCGGAGCAACTGCTCACCGAGCTGTTCGCCGACCCGCGCCGGCTGAACACCGTGGCGCGCCGGCTCCCCCCGGCGGACCGCGCCCTGCTCGCCCGCGCGGCGCCCGACCCCGACGTGCCCGCGGCACTGCGCTGGACCCCGGCGGACGTCCCGCTGCTCGACGAGGCCGCGGAGCTGCTCGGTGACGACGGCTCGGCGGAGGCCGCCCGGGCGGCGGAGGCGCTGCGCGAGGAGGTTCGGTACGCCCAGGGCGTGCTCGACGTGCTCGACCTCGAGGAGGATCTCGACCCGGAGCTGCTGCGGGCCACCGACATCGTCGACGCCGACCGGCTCGCCGAGCGGCAGCGGGTCCGCCGCTACGACTCCACGGCCGAGCGGGCGGAGGCCGACCGCGAGTGGACCTACGGGCACGTGATCGTCGACGAGGCCCAGGAGCTCTCGGCCATGGCCTGGCGAGTGATCATGCGGCGCTGCCCGTCGCGGTCGATGACCGTCGTGGGCGATGTCGCCCAGACCGGGGACCTCGCCGGTGCCCGCTCGTGGAGCGAGGCCCTGGGGCCCTTCGTGGCGAACCGGTGGCGGCTCGAGCCGCTCACGGTCAACTATCGCACCCCCGTCGAGATCGCCGAGATCGCCGACGACGTGCTCGCCGCGATCGACGTCGGTCTGGCGCCGCCGCGGTCGGTGCGCAGCAGTGGCGTGCCGCCGCGCGCGGTCCGGGTCGAGCCCACCGGCCTCGAGGACGCCGTGGCGAAGGTGGCGGCCGAGGAGTCCGGGGCGGTGGGGGAGGGG
>DATLGI010000241.1:0-11747 GCA_035540535.1 Pseudonocardia sp. | reverse complement strand
CCGGCTCTCAGCGCGTCATCTCGTAGATCATCCGTCCGAGCCGCACCTTCCGCCCCGACCCTGAGCAGCGTGGGCAGGCCCGCCACGCCTTCCCCGTCGGCGACCGGAGCTTGCCGGTGCCAGAGCAGCGTCGGCAGGCCGAGAACGGCCACCACGCGCACGCTGCGACGTAGCCGGCGCTGGTCAGTAGCGCGAGGACGAGCAGGGTCTCCACGGCCGCGGTTCCTTCGGTGTCGAGGTGCGGGGTCCGCTGGGGCGCTAACCGCTAACCGGCTGGTCAGCGCCCCACCGGGCCCGCTAGTCCATGCGCTAGACCTAGCGCTGGCCGTCGTCGTCGAGCACGGCCTGCAGCTCGGCGCGCCGCACCCCGTACCGGTTGGCCTTGGCGCCGTCGAGCCCCTCGGCCCACACCTGCCGGGTCTGCACCCCGAGGGGTTTGAGCGCGGCGGAGATCTGCGCGGGCCGCCAGTCGGCGTACCGGTCGGGCCACTGCTCGGCCAGGCGCGCGCACAGCACATCGGAGTGGGCGTGATCGTCGGCGCCGAGGACGATGAGCAGGTCCGCGGCCGGGGACCACTGCTGCGGCGGTTCGGGCATCTGCCCGAGCGCGGCCCCGGCCAGGGTGCCGGCGGCTTGGCGCAACGCTCGGGCGCGCAGGCAGATCGCCTCGGCGTCGTTGCCGTCGGCGAGGAACGTGCGCACCGTGCGCCCACCCTCGACCGTGCCGGTGTCCCCGGTGCCGCGCAGCAGCCCCGCACCCTTCCCCTCCGGGCTGAGCTTGCTCGCGTCGAGGCCCTCCCCGAGGGCGCCGGCGCCCAGCACCGCCTCCGAGGCGTGATACGTGGTGACCCGTAGCGCGAACCGCACGGTGAACTGGTCGCGGAACGCCGTCGGGGTGGAGCGCTGGTCGGGTTTCTGGGTCGCGGCCTCGATGATGATCCCGGCTCCGGGGGCGACCTTCACCAGGTCCTCCAGGACCACCTCGAGCTCCTTGCCGTACTCGCGGTGGCCGAACGCGCGCTGCACCTCATCGATCACCACCAGGACCAGCGGCATCCCGGCGTCGCGGGCGCGGGCCAGGTCCTCGGTGAGCTTGCCTTCCGGGCAGACCGCCGGCGGGAGCCGGCGCAGCGTGCGGTAGCGGTGGTCGACCTCCGCGCGGAGCTCCCGCATGGTGTCGAGCAGCACCCGCACCGGGTCCACCCCGGTGTCCGGGTCCGGGGTGTCGCCGAGCTGCCACACGTCGGCGACGTGGCGGAACGCCGACCAGTCCGGGCTGCCTTTCAGGTCGAACACCAGCAGCCGTACGTGCGGGTCCAGCGCCGCGGCCAAGGCCACCGTCCGGGCGACGAACGTCTTGCCCTGCCGCGGGACCGCGCCGACCAGCAGCGAGGACCACAGCAGGTTGAGCGTGACCGGTTCGCCGCGCTCGTCGAGCCCGAACGGGAACCCCTCCCAGAAGTTCACCCGCGGCATCCGGATCAGCGGCGACGGGCCGGCCGGGACGGCGAGCGGGTCGGAGTCGGCCACCCACACCGCCAACCGGCGCGCTGAGCCGGCGGGCCCGCGGACGCGGGACAGGAACACGCACTCGGTGGCCACGTCGAGCCCGGACGCGATCGCCGCGCGGCGCTCGGTGGCCTCCTCGGTGGTCCGCCCGAGCGGGAGGTCGATCACCACCCGCCACCCGGCGCCGTCGCGGTGTACCGGGGTGGCGAAGGTGACCGGGTCGTCGTCGCGGCACAGCTTCGCGGCGAGGAACGCGCGCAGCACGATCCCCGGCGACAGCTTGCGCACCCGCCCCGGCAGCACGGCGTGGTCCATCAGCGGCCGGTCCGGGTTCTGCCCGCAGCACGCCAACGCCCCGCCCGTGCCGGCGACCACGGCCAGCTGCGCCCACCAGGGCGCCCAGCGCCACACCAGCACCGCGCCCACCACCGCGGCGAGGGTGCCGACGGCGAGGGCGATCAGCCGCGGGCGCACCCGGTTCTGCGACGCCGCGAGCAGCGCCCGGTACTCCTTCGCGTCCCCCGACCGCTGCGCGGCCAGGATCAGCGGCACCGACTGGGCGTCGCTCACCCACCGGGCCAACCCGCCCAGCGCCCGCAGCGTCCCCCGCGGCACGTACAGCGCGGCCCGCAGCAGGTACAGCGGGACCCGCACCGCGTGGAACGCCAGCAGGTGCCACGCATACCCGGCGGCCCAGCGGGCGGCTTGGCGGCGCTGCTGGGCGTCACGCACCCACCCAGCGATCACCGGGCGCCGCTCCGGAGTAGCCGCCGCCCACACCGGGGGCAGCGGCTGCTGCGCCGGGACGATGATCTCGGGGCGCACCGGCAGCGACACCACCTCCTGATCACCCCCGCCGCCCGGGCCGTCCTTGCGCAGGGCCACCTCCTTACCCGCACCGCCCGCCGGCGGGCCGTCTACGGGCTGCTCAGGGCGCGCTGAGCGGGCCCAGGGCGCCGCGGTCACCGCGGGCCCCCGTTGCGGTGCGCGGCCAGCAGGGCGCGCGCCTCGTGCTCGCTGACGCCCAACTCCCGGGCCAGCTTCCGCCGGCCCACCCCCGCAGCGATCAGCCCCGCCGCCCGAGGGTCGGCGACGTCGACGGTGGACCCGGCCGGTGGGGCGTCGTCCCAGAACCGGGACAGACCGTCACCGTCAAGCAGCTCTTCCGTGTGAGGAGAGCTGCTTGAGCAGGTGGGAACCGTGGTCCTTCCGCCAAGTTGGCGGAAGGTCGAGGGTTCCCCTACCTGGTCCCGGTGAGGACGGCGGCCGGCCAACACCGCGAGGTGTACCACCGCGCCCAGCACCGCCGGGGCCGTCGCGGACACCGCGACCACCACCGCCCAGGGCGGGCGGGTGCTGTACGCGGCCAGGGCGTGCCCGAGCGCGTTCCCCGCGACCGAGGACCCCAGCAGCGTGAGCGCGAGCGCCCGGCCGAAGCTGCGGGCCCGCCCGCCGGCGCCCAGCCAGGCGAGGGTGCCGGCGGCGGCGCCCGCGTCCACCGTGACCGGCAGCAGCCACGCCAGGCCCGCGGTGAACCCGCACACGAGCGCGAGGTCGCGCAACGCGGCGAACGACAGGACCGCCGCCGCCGCCGCGACCACGCCCAGCAGCACGAACAGGACGGCGCGGTTCACCGGTCGGCCCGCCGGCAGGCCCGGCACGTAACCGACCCCTGGTCGCCCCACTCGACGACCCGGAACCGCCGCACCGGCCGGCCGCAGACGGTGCGTCCGGCGTCTGCGGCGGCGTGCACCCGGCGTCCGGCCCCGTCGGTCACGAGCACCACCGGCACTGCTGTCACGACCGCCGCCCCGCGGCCAGGTCGCACGCGGCCAGCCCGGCGGCGAACCACACCCGCGCCGCCGCCGGGGTCATCGTGAGGACCCCGGCGGCGTCGCCGGGGCCCTCGACGGCGACGGTGATCTCCCGGGTGCCGTCATAGCGGCGGCTGGCGTAGACCTCGATGGTGCCGTCGTCGGTGGTGACGGTGTCGCCGGGCCGGTCGGACATGCAGGTTCGGTCGTCTACGAGCGTGTCGTTCGGGTGGCCGGGGTCCCAGCACCACGGGGTGCAGCGCGTCGGTTCGGGCTTGCGGGCGGGGTGGTTGATGATGCTCATGGGTCGCAGCTCCTGTGCGATCAAGGGCCCGGCCGGTGTTGGTGGCGCCGCGCCGGGTCCGCCTTCCTGTCGGAAGGCCAGAGCTGGGTCACCGGGTGGTCACGGACGCTGCAATCTGGTCACGCCCGGACGATCATCGGATAGCACGCCACACGTGCCCTGAGCAGCCCAAACGGGACCACTCCGGACTACGCGGCACTGGTCAGGACGGTCGATCTCCGTCTCTTAACCAGCGGGTTCGGGGTTCGAGTCCCTGGCGGCGCACTCGTCTTGCCTGGTCAGCGGGTTATGTCACCACTGGCCGCTACTCTTCGGGAGATCAACCCGCCGGTAACCCGACGGTTACGTTCCCGAAGGAGCACCTCATGGGCCGCCCACCTCTGGAAATCGGGCAGCACGGCTCGGTGAATCTCACACGCGAGGACGGCGCCTGGGTCGCCCGCTGCCGGTTCCGCGACCTCGACGGCGTCACCCGGCGGGTCGAGCGGCGGGGCGTCTCGCGCACCGCCGCGGACGCGGCGCTGCGGGAACAGCTGCGCCGGCGCGGCGGCCGGCACGCGCAGCGCCTTCGCCCGAACTCGCGGTTCCGCGACGCCGCCGGCGTCTGGATGGCCAAGATCGCCGGCCGCCGCTCGGACTCGACCATCGAGACCTACTCGTACTGGCTGAACGCCCTGGTGCTGCCCCGCCTCGGGGAGCTGCGACTCAGCGAGTTCACCGTCGCGCGAATGGACGAGTTCGTCAGCGATCTGGGGCGCGAAACCCACGCCCGCGAGCACGACGAAGGCACGGGGACCGAGAAACCGCGATACTCGGCCAGCACCCGGAGAACGATCCGCTCGGTCGTCAGCGGGATCCTCCAGCAAGCCGTCCTGGACGGGGCGATCCCGGCCAACTCGACCCGCAGGTAGTCGCCGCAGTCGACGGCCTAGACCAACCGCGACGAACGCCCGGACCGAACAGCAGGCACAGCAGCGCTTCCCTGGGACGCCGCCGACGTTTGCGCGGACACCGGTGAGCAGGCGGGACTCGTCGGGTCGCGACCCGCTAGCGTGCGTCGGATGTCGAAGCGCAACCGGCGTCCACGGCGGGCCGCGAAGCCGAGACACCGCCTCCGTCCCGAGCGAGGGCCCCTGCACGGCGAGGAGCCGGACCTGGTCGCGCAGATCGGCGCGGCGCTGGCCCTGGGCGATCCGCTGTCCCTGCTGGCGCTGGCCAGCACCCTGATGGCCGTGGTCGACCCGCGCGGCCGCCACCCGATCGGCCCGCCGGTCGCAGCACCCGATCACGACGAGTTGATTGAGTCGTTGCTCGGCGTTCCGCTGCCGGAGACGTCGGCGCTGCTCGCGGCAATGGCCGGACTGTCGGCCGACGACGTGCTGCGCCGCCGTGTGCGCCGCGAGATCACCGAGCGGGCCCACCCGTTGCCGAGCTGGCTGGGCGAGCTGTCCGCCGGCGTGGCCGGAGCCCGGGTGGTGGAGTTGACCCACGTTCTCGGCGACGGCGACAACCTGCTCGTGGAGGCCGAGCTGCCCGGCGGGCACCGGCTCACCGCCGTCGTCTACATCGACCACAACATGGGCACCCTGGTCAAGGACGCGTTCGTGGTGTCCGAACCGCTCCATGACGTGCTCGCGCACCTGCGTAGGGCCTCCGCGGACGACCCGGACCTGGTCGTCCGCCCGCTCGACCCGGCCGACGCCCGCGCCCGGATCACCGAGGCCGTGCGGCTGGCTGCGATCAGCTTCCCGCCGTTCGAGACCGACACCTGGCCGGCCAGCCGGGCACTGGTGGAATGGATGACCGGGCTGCTGCCGACCGGCGGCAACGGTTACCAGCACCCGGACTGGGACGACGCCGCCCTCGACGATCTGGCGCGCCGGTTCCGGGCCTCGCCCTTCGCCGACGTCGACGACCCCGCGGACCTGCTCTCGATGCTGCTGCGCTTCGGCGCCGACTACGCCCCGGGCGACCCGTTGCGGATGAGCCCCGTGGTGGTGGAGCTGCTGCTGCTCGACCGGGTACCCCGCAAGGTCGTCGCCCCGGTCGAGGCGCTCGCCCCGGTGCCGGACCTGCTGCGTGCGTTCGTCCGGTTCTGCCACCACGAGCGTGGCATACGCCCGGCGCTGACCGAGCAGACCCTCGCCGTCGTCGACGCCTACGAACCCGAGTACCAGCAGCTCATCCGCACCGACCGGCCGCAGGGGCCCGCGGCGCTGCTCCCCGCGCTGGGTGTGCTCGACGAGCCCGAGCGCGACTACCCGGACATCATGCTCGACACGCTGCGCCGCGCCGTCGGCGGCGACGCGGCGCTGGACACGCTGGACGCCGACCCGCTGCCGGCCGAGCCCTTCGACTGGGGCGCGGTTCGGGCGGACATGTACGCCCGGGTCGGCGAGGTGCTCGACCTGGTGGACCGCTGCTGTGCCGACCTGCTCGACGTCGAGTACCGGACGGCGTGTCGCCGGCTGCTTGCCGACATCGCCGCCGGTGACCCGGCCATCTTCCGCCGCCGCAGCCGTGCGGACACCGCTGCGGCGGCGATCTGCTGGCTCGCCGGGCAGGCCAACTCGCTGTTCGACCGCGAACCGATCACCCGGAAGCTCGCGGTCAAGGACCTCGTCGGTCACTTCGGCGTTAGCGGCAGCGTGTCGCAGCGCAGCGAGCCGTTACTGCGGGCGATCGGCATCGACCCCCACCAGCAGTACGGGCGCCGCGACCTCGGCTCGCCCCGCTACCTGACCGGGCCGCGCCGAGCACGGATCCTCGCCCACCGCGACCGCTACCGAGCGATGGCCGGAGGCCGTCCATGACCGCCGTTGACGCCCCGGCCATCCCCGAGGCCGCGCAGGGTTGCGCGCTGCTCGTGCGGGCCCGCGCCCTGGCCGGGTTCGTCGGCAGCGGCCGGCCGGTCACCGCTAAGGCCGTGCTGCGCCGCGCGGACATCCCGCCCGCGTGCACGGCCGCCGGGCTGCCCGACCCCGGGCGGGTGGTCAGCGCGGCGCATGTGCCCGCGCTGCACCGGGCCTGGGTCGCCGCGCTGGGCGCCAGCCTGATCGAGGTGGGGCTGCGCGACGTGCGCGCCACCACACCCCCCGAGGACGTGGCGGTCCAGTGGCGCTCGGCGGTGGCGGCGGTGCTGCGCGCCGAGTCCGACGACCCCGCCCGCTCCGCGGCCACCGTCGTGTGCCGCGCCGCGCTCGACGTGCTCGCCGCCGCTCCCGGCCTCGGCGACCGGCACTTCGGTGATGCCCTCGACGCAGAACTCGACCGGCAGCCGATCTCCGATCGGCTCACCGTGGGCTACGCGTTCCGCCGGGGCCTGCTGCCCGAGGTCGGCGCGGTCGAGGTGCTCACCGAGTGCGGCGTGCTCGACCCCACCACCCGCGTCCTCACCCCGCTCGGGCACTGGGCCCGCCACGAGCTCACCAACGAGCCGGCGGCCCCCCGCCCCGTCTGGACCAACGACGACGTGCTCCAGCTCAGGATCGACCTCGACCGGTTCCGTCCGCCGGTATGGCGTCGTGTGCGGCTCCCCGCCGCCACCACCCTCGCCGAGCTGCACCAGATCATCCAGATCCTCTTCGAGTGGGACGACGACCACCTGCACGTCTTCACCGTCGACGGCATGTCCTACACCGACCCTTCGTACGGGCTCGGCAGGTACGCGGACGAGGAGCTGCTCACTCTGGCCGCCGCGCTGCCCCGGGCCGGCGCACGCCTGTCCTACCGCTACGACCTGGGCGACTGCTGGGACCACACCGTGCTGCTCGAAGCAGGCGAACGGTCCGTGCCTGCGACCCGCCCGACCTGCCTCGACGGCCGCGGTGCCGCTCCCGTGGAGGACTGGCCGGGCGACGAGCCACCACCACCCCGCCCGTTCCACCTCGCCGCACTGAACCGGCACCTCACGGGGCTGGGGGCGGAGAAGTGACCGAGCCGGCGAGGTCACCGACGACGAGCCCAGCGAGGAGCTGACGTGACCGAACTGCCGGGACTGTTCGAGCTGCCCGGGCGGCCCGCGTCCCCGTCCCCTCGCGCCTCGGTCGGCCGGGGCAGGCGCGGCGAGGGGTGGATCCGCACCGTTGTCGCCGACCTGCATGTCGTCGACGCCCGCGCCCTGCGGGACGCAGCGCGCGACCGCCTCTCCGCCGCCACCGTCGTCGAGCTCGGTCCCGTCGGGCCCGAAGAGGACGACCTGCTCGACCCGTACGAGGAGATCCTCACGAGCAACGCCGCTGCCGTCCGCTGGTGGATCGAGCCCACCGAAGGCCTGTGGCCGCAACTGGCGGAGGCATTGCGCATCGAGGCCGTCGACCTCGATGCGAACGACGAGGGGCCACGGCAGGTCCGGGTCGTGTGGGCGGTGACCGTCCGGATCGCCGATGTGCACCTGGTCCGCCGGCACGCCCGGAACCCCGGCGAGCTGCCCGGCCCGTCGGGCGGCTCCTTCGCCGACGACTTGAACCGTGCCGCCGAGCCCTATGCGCCGCTCGCCGGGCTGCCCGGGGTCATCTGGACACCGACCGGTGTCGAGGTCGCCCGCGGAGGATCTCGCTGACCCGGACAGGCAACCCGCAGCACCCGTTCGCCTGCCATATCCGGGCGGCCACCGGACTCGCTCGAACCGCTTCAATGTGATTGAGCTTCCCCCCTGAGCACGGACACCCGACCTGAGGTGGCCCCGGCCACCAGGAAGGATCATGCCGTGCCGGCTCCCCACCCTCCCGAGTTCCGCCAGCGTGCCGTCGAGTTGGCCCGTGAGCGGACCAAGCCGATCGCTGAGTTGGCGAAGGATCTGCGCATCTCCGAGTCGTGCCTGCGGAACTGGATGGCGTAGGCCGAGGTCGACGGGAACGGCAGCGCGACCCAGCTGACAAGCAAGGAGAAGAAGGAGCTCGCCGAGCTCCGCCGGGACAAGCGACGCCTCGAACTCGAGGTAGACATTCTCAAGCGGGCGGCGGCCTACTTCGCCCGCGAGAACGTCCTCCCAAACTGATATTCCCGCTGGTCCGTGAACTCGCCGACGACAACATCGATGTCGCGGTGGCCTGCCGGGTATTGAACGTGTCGCGGTCGGGGTACTACGACTGGCTCGGCCGGCCCGCCTCGCCGCGCCAACAGGAGAACGAGTATCTGGTGAAACTGATCGAGAAGATCCACCACGACTCCCGAAACACCTACGGCTCGCCGCGGGTGCACGCCGAGCTGGTCCTCGGCCTCGGACTGCCGGTCAACCTCAAGCGGGTCGCCCGACTCATGCGCGAGGCCGGCATCCAGGGCCTCTACCGGCGCCGACGTCGCAGCTGCACCGTCCGCGACCCGAACGCCGAGCCCAGCGCCGACCTGGTCAACCGCAACTTCACCGTCGACCAGCCGAATCGCCTGTGGATCACCGACATCACCGAGCACTCGACCATGGAAGGCAAGCTCTACTGCGCCGCCGTCATGGACGCCTACTCCCGGCTCATCACCGGCTGGTCGATCGCCGATCATATGCGCACCGAGCTGGTCACCGACGCGCTCGGCATGGCCATCATCCGCCGCCAACCGCAGAAACGCGCCGACGACGACCGAACGATACTGCATTCTGACCACGGATCTCAATACACGTCCTGGGCCTTCGGGAAACGACTCCGGAGGCTGGCCTGCTCGCCTCAATGGGCACCGTCGGGGACTGCTATGACAATGCCATGATGGAGTCGTTTGGGGGCACCCTGCAGCTCGAGCTGCTCGACACGAAAGAATGGCAGACACGGGACGCGCTTGCCAATGCCATCTTCGAATGGATAGAGTGCTGGTACAACCCGAACCGACGCCATTCGAGCATCGGAATGCACAGCCCCGTCACCTTCGAGACCCTCCACGTCAGGTCAGACCGAGATCGCTGACCCCACACCGGAGGTGTCCGCGCTACGGGGGGAACCTCAGATGGCATTCGGCGCTTCCCGAAACGGTGCCGCTCGCGCGGTCGGGCTGGCACAGCTGAACTTGATCAATATGGACGAGAGCAGCGTCGGCGCTGCCCCGGCGGGCGACGCCAGCCGCTACGAGACCGCTCACGACGACATCGCCATCGTGCCGACGTGTGACCTCGCCGTCGCCGGCGGGTTGACAGAGCGTCACAGCGCAGCGCCCCGGTCCACGCAGCGGACCACAGCCAACCCGACAGTCTGTGCGCGATCAACCGCCGAAGACGGTGGGACTCGGCAGTCGAACCAGTATCCTCACCGCATGACGTTCGACCGGATCGCCGCCGACACCGCCGTGATGGCGGGGGTGCCGTGCATCCGGGGAACCCGGATCCCGGTCGCGACGATCGTCGGCATGGTCGCCGAGGGAATGACGATCACCGAGATCCTCGCCGACTTCCCGCAGCTGTCCGAGCAGGACGTGCGACAGGCGCTGTGGTTCGCCGCCGCGGCGGTCGACCAGGCGACGCTGCCCCTGCCCGCGTGAGACTGCTCATCGACGAGTCGCTCCAGCACGACCTCGCCGGTGTGCTGAGCGGTCATGGCCACGATGCTGTTCACGTCGCCGACGTTGGCCTGCAGGGTGCGCCCGACGTCGGCATACTCACGAAGGCAGCCGCCGACGACCGGGTGGTCGTCACCGCTGACACCGACTTCGGGACACTGCTGGCGCTGTCGGGCGCCTCGGGCCCGAGCGTGGTCCTGCTGCGCCGATCGGGCCGGCGCGTGCCCGAACGGGTCCGGATCGTGCTCACCGTCCTGGACCTCGTCAAGGACCAACTCACCACCGGTGCGGTCGTGACCGTCGACAACGAACGGGTCCGCATCCGACCCCTCCCCGTCAACCGATGATCGCCAACACGGCGACGTCCACGACGCACCACCGCGACGTCAGTCCCGCAGCCAACGTGATCGAGTTGCCGCCATGGTCGACGCTTACGACCGATCACCACGGCCGACAGGCCACCTTCTCGATCACTGTCTGGAACGCCGAACCACTCCTGACCAGCAGCGGAGCACTCCGCCGATCACCGTGAAGCACGCGTCTCCCGACCAGCGGGTTCGGGGTTCGAGTCCCTGGCGGCGCACCATCATCGCAGGTCAGAAAGTTTTGTCACCTCAGTCCGCTAGCTTCGGAAGATCAAACCTGTCGGAAAACCCGACGGAATGGCTTCCGGAGGCTCGCTTCATGGCCCGTCCGCCGCTCGCTCTCGGGCACCACGGATCGGTGAAATCCACCCGCGAGGACGGCCGCTGGGTCGCCCGCTGTCGGTCCCGATCTCGACGGTCGTGCGCGCCGGGTCGAGCGTTGGGGCAGCACCCGCGCCGCCGCTCAGAAAGCTCTGCAGGACGAGCTACGCAACCGCCGCGGCGAGCGAGTCGAGCTGCTGAGGGCCGACTCACGCTTCCGCGACGCAGCCGACGTCTGGCTCGGCAAGATCCGCGAGCGCCGCGAGGACTCAACCCTGGATATCTACCGACACTGGCTCGACAAGATCATCCTCCTGCGCCCGCAGGTGGTCGGGCCGCCGCTTCTGCACGTTGCCGGGCACGAACACCGACGACACCTTGACGTGCTCGGTGAGCTGCAGGCTGACCGCCGCCGGGTAGGTGCCCGGCCGCGGGTGCAGCCACGTCTGGGAGACGCGCCGCGCAGCTGCAGCGCCATCCCGACCCCGGCGTCCCACTGCTGCCGGACCCGCGCGGCCACCTTCGCCTGGGTCAGGTGCACGACGGCGTCGCCGATCCGGACGCTGACCTGTCGCTCCGGCGTCCCCAGCCCGTATGGCAGGACGCCGGTCGTCACCGGCCCGGCCACCCGCATCACGACGGCGAGGACGGTGGACGTGGTCATCGGTGCGAGATGGTCGGAGACGGTGGTCGGGTTCGTCGCGGTGCTGGTCATCGGGGCCTCCCGGAGCCTCGCGGGCCTGGCGGCCCGGTGGTGGGTGGCGGGCGCTGCCCCGCCACCGCAGAGGCGTCCGGGCGCGCCGGCGGAGGCTCGATGTCACTGGAGGAACCTCGGTGGGGCCGGGCCCGTCGGGTTCGGTGCGCATTCCGGACCGTCGGGTCATCGCCCAGGCTCGCGTGGTCTTCGAGGTCCGCCTTGACAACGCGAGGCCCGGCGGGACGGGGCGTGCTGACCGG
>DATLGI010000240.1:0-12106 GCA_035540535.1 Pseudonocardia sp. | reverse complement strand
GGGCGGGCGCGGGTGCGCTGTTCGCCGCCGGACCGCGCACCTCCGCCGACCACCGGGCCGCCGCCGATGCCCACGCCGCGCGGGGCGAGTGGGACGCGGCGGTGCGCGAGCGGTTCCGGGCCGTCGTCCGCGACCTCGAGGAGCGCGAGCTGATCGACACCCGCGCCGGTCGCACCGCCGGCGAGGCCGCCACCGACGCCGGGCTGGTCCTGCCGTCCTGCGCCGCGGACCTGCACGCCGCCGCGGGCCTGTTCGACGAGGTCGTCTACGGCGGCCGCCGCGCCGCGCAGGACGGTGACGCCCGCATCCGGGCCGTCGACGACGCCGTCCGCCGCGCCCGACCCGTGCCCGCCCGATGAGCTCGCCCGTCGCCCGACCCGCTCGCACACAGCCCACGCCCACCGCACACGAGCCGCAACATGTGTGCGAGGGGTCCTCGGTGTGTGCGGGCCCGGCAGGCGGCTACGGCCCCCGCCCGGCCGGTCGTCCCCGCGCCCTGCCGACCGACGCGACCGGCGCCCCTGCGCTCCTGCCCGCCGCACCCCTGCCCGCCGCACCCATGCCCGGGGCACCGCACACAGCGCCGGGCCTGTGTGCCGTGGGCCCGGGGTGTGTGCGGCGCCGGGCCGCCGGGCGAGAAGCACCGGCCCGATGACCAGCCTCGATCCCGGCGCGGCCCGGCTGTGGCGGGCGGCGCGCGTCCCCGTCGCGATCGGCCTGGCCGTCACCCTCGCCGCGCTGGTGCTGGTGCTGCTGAACGGCCGCCCGGCGCGAGGCTTGCTCGACCCGGCGTCGGTCGGCGACGAGGGCAGCCGCGCGGTGGCCGAGCTGCTCCGCGAGCGCGGGGTCGCCGTCGACGTCGCCCGGACGGCCGCCGAGGTCGCCGCCGCAGGCCCGGCGGCCACCGTCGTCATCCCGTTCCCGTGGCTGCTCACCGACCGGCAGCTCGACGCGGTCCGGGGCAGCGCCGCCGATCTCGTGCTCGTCGCCCCGGGCCCCGAGGCGCTGGCGGTGCTCGCACCCGGCGTCGAGGTCGCCGGCCCGCCCGGCGAGCCCGTGGTCCGCGCCCCGCGGTGCGCGCAGCCGGACGCCGCCGCCGCGGGCCCCGTCACCGCGGGCGGCGAGGCGTACCGCGCCCCGACCGGCACCGCCTGCTACCCGGGCCCGGACGGCGCCGCCCTCGTCCAGGTGACCGACGGCGGGCGGACCGTCACCGTCGTCGGCATGCCCGAGGTCTTCACCAACGGGGAGCTGGCCGAGGAGGGCAACGCGGCGCTGGCCCTGCGGTTGCTCGGGCAGCACCCGCGGCTGCTCTGGTACCTGCCGGGGCCCGAGGGCCCGGAGGCCGGCGACGAGCGCAGCCTCACCGAGCTGATCCCGCCCGGCTGGATCTGGGGCGCCGCGCAGCTCGGGATCGCCGCGGTGCTCGCCGCCGCGTGGCGGGCGCGGAGGCTGGGACCGGTGGTCGCCGAGCCGCTGCCGGTCGTGGTCCGCGCAGCCGAGGCCGTGGAGGGGCGCGGGCGGCTCTACCGCCGCGGGGGTGCGCGCGAGCACGCGGCCCAGGTGCTGCGCGCCGCCGCGCGGGCCCGGCTGGAGCCGCTGCTCGGCCTTGGCACCGGCGCGGAACCGGGCGCGCTCGTCGCGGCGGTCGCGGCCCGCACCGGGCGACATCCCGCCGAGGTCGGCGCCCTGCTGTACGGTGCGGCACCCGTGATCATCGCCGACGACGCGGACCTGGTCGTGCTCGCGGAAGGCCTCGACGGGATCGAGAGGGAGGTCCGGCGGTCGTGACGCGGGACGTGCGGGACGGGGCGGTCGACGCCGGGCGGGCGCGCGACGCGTTGCACGCGCTGCGCAGGGAGGTCGCCAAGGCGGTGGTGGGCCAGGACGCCGTGGTCACCGGGCTGGTGATCGCGCTGCTGTGCCGCCGGCACGTGCTGCTGGAGGGCGTGCCGGGCGTCGCGAAGACCCTGCTCGTCCGGGCCCTGGCCCGCGGGTTGGCCCTGGAGACCCGGCGCGTGCAGTTCACGCCGGACCTCATGCCCGGCGACGTCACCGGCTCACTGGTCTACGACGCCCGGGCGAGCGAGTTCCGCTTCCGCGAGGGCCCGGTGTTCACCAACCTGCTGCTCGCCGACGAGATCAACCGCACCCCGCCGAAGACCCAGGCCTCGCTGCTGGAGGCGATGGAGGAGCGGCAGGTCTCCGTCGACGGCGTGCCCCGCCCGCTGCCGGACCCCTTCGTCGTCGCCGCCACCCAGAACCCGGTGGAGTACGAGGGCACCTACCCGCTGCCCGAGGCGCAGCTCGACCGCTTCCAGCTCAAGCTCACCGTCCCCCTGCCGGACCGGGCCGACGAGATCGCGATCATCACCCGGCACGCCCATGGCTTCGACCCGAGCGACCTCGCCGCTGCCGGGCTGGGCGCCGTCGCCGGGCCGGCCGAGCTCGCCGCGGGCCGCGCGGCCGTCGACCGGGTAGCCGTGCGGCCCGAGGTGATCGGCTACGTCGTCGACGTCTGCCGCGCCACCCGCACCGCACCGGCAGCCCAGCTCGGCGCCTCCCCGCGCGCCGCCACCGCCCTGCTCGCGGCCAGCCGGGCGTGGGCCTGGCTCGCCGGCCGGGACTTCGTCACCCCCGACGACGTCAAGGCGCTGGCCAGGCCGGCGCTGCGGCACCGGCTGCGGCTGCGGCCCGAGGCGGAGCTCGACGGTGTCACCTCCGACGGCGTGATCGAGGGCGTGCTGGCCTCGGTCCCCGTCCCGCGGTAGTCCGGTGGCGCTCACCGGCCGCACGGCCCTGCTGGCCGCGCTCGGCGCGCTGGTCGTCGGGCTGGCCGCGCCGGGCTGGTGGGGGCTGCTCGCGGTGCAGGGGGTGCTGCTCGCCGGGGTGCTGGCCGACCTCGCGCTGGCACCGTCGGTGCGCGCGCTGCGCCTGGAACGCTCCGGCGACACCGCGGTGCGGCTGGGCAACACCGCCGCCGTGCACCTCGCCGTCGAGAACCCGGGCTCCCGGACCCTGCGCGGCGCGCTGCGTGACGCCTGGCCGCCGAGCGCGGGCGCGCCGTCCCAGCGGCACCCGTTGCGGATCCCGCCGGGCGAGCGGCGGCGGCTGACGACCACGCTGACGCCCACCCGCCGCGGTGACCGGCGCGCGGCGCGGGTGACCATCCGCGCGCTCGGCCCGCTCGGCCTGGCCGCCCGCCAGGGCTCGCACGACGTCGCCTGGACGGTGCGGGCGTTGCCGCCGTTCACCTCGCGCCGGCACCTGCCCGCGCGGCTGGCCCGGCTGCGCGAGCTCGACGGCCGCACCGCGGTGCTGGTGCGCGGGCAGGGCACCGAGTTCGACTCGCTGCGCGAGTACATCGCCGGTGACGACGTCCGCTCGATCGACTGGCGGGCCACCGCGCGGGCCCCCGACGTCATGGTCCGCACCTGGCGACCCGAACGGGACCGGCACGTCCTGCTGGTGCTCGACACCGGCCGTACCTCGGCCGGGCGGGTCGGCGACGCCCCGCGGCTGGACACGGCGATGGACGCCGCGCTGCTGCTCGCCACGCTGGCCTCCCGCGCCGGCGACCGCGTCGACCTGCTCGCGTTCGACCGGGAGGTCCGGTCCGGCGTCACCGGGGTCGGGCCGAACGAGCTGCTGGCGGCGCTGGTCGACGCGATGGCGCCGCTGGAGCCGGAGCTGGTGGAGTCCGACGTGCGCGGGATGGTCTCGGCGGTGCTGGCCCGCGCGTCGCGGCGGTCGCTGGTGGTGCTGTTCACCGGTCTGGACGCGGCGGGGGTCGAGGAGGGGTTGCTGCCCGGGCTGCCGTCGCTGATCCGGCGCCACCGGGTGGTCGTCGCCGCCGTCGCCGACCCCCGGGTCGCCGAGCTGGCGGCCGGGCGCGCCGACTCCGCCGCCGTCTACGACGCCGCGGCGGCCGAGCGCGCCCGGGCCGAGCGCCGGCACACCGCCGAGCTGCTCGACCGGCGCGGCGTCACCGTCGTCGACGCGCCACCGGACCGGCTGGCGCCGGCGCTGGCGGACGCCTACCTCGCGCTCAAGGCGAGCGGGCGGTTGTGAGCGCTCAGCCGGCGGTCGGGGCCCGGTCGCCGGCCTCGGCGGCCGTGACGTCGCCGGTCTCCCCGGCGCGTGCGGCGCGCCCGCCGAGCACCACGACGTAGGCCAGGAACACCACCTCGGCGACCACGCCGATGCCGACCCGCGCCCAGGTCGGCAGCCCGGACGGCGTCACGAACGCCTCGATCACCCCCGAGACCAGCAGCACGACGGCGAGGCCCAGGGCCATCCCGACCGTGGCCCGACCCTGCGCCGCCACCGCGTCGGAGCGGCGCAGCGGCCCCGGGTCGACGAGGGTCCAGCCGAGCTTGAGCCCGGCCCCCGCCGCGACGAACACCGCCGTCAGCTCCAGCAGGCCGTGCGGGGTGATCAGGCCGAGGAACAGGTCGAGCCGGCCGGCCGAGGCCATCAGTCCCGCCACCACGCCGAGGTTGAGCACGTTCGTCCACAGGATGATCACCACGGGCACCAGGAGGATCCCGGAGACCAGGCACAGCGCGGCCACCCACGCGTTGTTCGTCCACACCTGCGCCGCGAACGACCCGGCCGGGTCGGAGGAGTAGTAGGCCTCGAAGTCCACCTCGACGAGCCGGCGGATCTCCTCCGGGGTACCGAGCGACGCCTGGACCTGCGGATCGCCCGCCACCCACGCCGCGACGACGGTGGCCACGGCGAGCGAGGCCAGCGCCACCGCGGTCCACCAGCGCCAGGTGCGGTACAGCGCGGCGGGAAAGCCGACGACGAGGAACCGGGCGGCGTCGCGCCACGCCGGGGCCGGTGCGCCCGTGACCGCGGAGCGGGCCCGGGCCACCAGGCTCGAGAGCCGGGCCACCAGGGCCGGGTCGGGCGACGACGAGCGGATCACCGACAGGTGGGTGGCGGTCCGCTGGTACAGGGCCACCAGCTCGTCGGCCTCCGGGCCGGTGAGCCGGCCGTGCCCGAGCAGCTGCTCCAGCCGGTTCCACTCGGCCCGGTGCGCCGCCGCGTAGACGTCGACGTCCACCGTGCGGGCCTCCCCTGCGCGTTCGCGGGCGACGAGCGGCCCGCTGGTCGAACCTACCGACGAGAACGTCGTTCGTCGCCGGGTCGGGGTCGAGCGGGGCACACTGGCGTGGTGAGCGACCTGGTCACCGGAGACGCCGTCGTCCTCGAGCTGCGCGTGGCGAAGCTGGCCAGCCGGGCGGTGGCCTTCGCGATCGACGTCGCCGTCATGGTCACCGCGTTCGGGCTGCTGCTGCTCGTGGCGGCCGACGCGGTGGGCGCCCTCGACGACGCGCTGTCCGCGGCGGTCGGGCTGGTGATCCTGATCGCGATCTTCGTCGCCTACCCGGTGACCGTGGAGACGCTCAGCAGGGGCCGCTCGCTGGGCAAGCTGGCGATGGGCCTGCGGGTGGTGCGCGCCGACGGGGGCCCGATCCGGTTCCGGCAGGCACTCACCCGCGGGCTCGCCGGGTTCATCGTCGACTTCGGGGTGTTGAGCCTGTTCACCGGCGCCATCGGGCTGATCTCGTCGCTGGCGTCGCCGCGCGGGCGGCGGGTCGGCGACGTGCTGGCCGACACGGTCGTGGTGCGCGAGCGGGCGCCCGTGTCGGAGGTCGCGCCGGTGCCGATGCCGCCACCGCTGGCCGGCTGGGCCGGCCTGCTGGAGCTCTCCCGGCTCCCCGCCGGGCCCGCCGCCGACGCCCGCCGGTTCCTCGCCCGGGTGCACGATCTCGACCCCACCGTGCGGAACGCGATGGCGCACTCGCTCGCCGCACGGATCGCGGCGCACGTCGGCCCCGCTCCACCGCCGGGGACCCCGCCGGAGGCCTATCTCGCCGCGGTGCTGGCGGAGCGGCGACGACGGGAGGAGGCCCGGCTGGCCCGGGAGGGGAGCCGCCACGCCGGCCCCGGTGGTCCCGACCCGGCGGCGGCATGGGGTGCGCCGACGCCGCGGCCGGCCTGGGGTGCCGCGACCGGCAACGGGGGCCCGGCCGAGGCGGGGGCGACCGGACCGGCGTGGGGTGCCGCCGCGGCACCGGAGGCCCGAGGCGCCGCTCCGCCGGCCGCGGACGGCTTCACCCCGCCGGCCTGACCCGGCTCCGCGTGCGGGAAGGGCTCCGGACGGGTAAGCCCCACCCATGTCCCCAGCACCGTCAGTCATCGTCTTCGACGTCAACGAGACCCTGTCCGACATGTCACCGATGGCCGACCGCTTCACCGACGTCGGCGCACCGGCACACCTCGCCGAACTCTGGTTCGCAAGCCTGCTGCGTGACGGCTTCGCGCTCACCGCCGCCGGCACCACCGAGCGCTTCGCCGTGCTCGCCGCCGGCGCCCTGCGCAGCGTGTTCGCCGGCGTCGAGCTCGACCGCGACGTCGACGCGGCCGTCGAGCACGTGCTTGACGGCATCGCGCGCCTGTCCGTGCACCCCGACGTGCCCGACGGCGTCCGCGCCCTGCGCGCGACCGGCCGGCGCCTCGTCACCCTGACGAACGGCGCGACCGCGACGTCGCAGGCGTTGCTGGACGGCGCCGGCATCCGCGACCGGTTCGAGCAGCTGCTCTCGGTGGAGGACGCCGGCGTGTGGAAGCCCGCCCGCGACGCCTACGCCCATGCGGCCAAGGCCTGCGACGTCGACCTCTCCGACATGCTGCTGGTGGCCTCGCACCCCTGGGACATCGACGGTGCCGCCCGGGCCGGGATGGGCACCGCCTGGGTGAACCGCACGGGCGCGCCCTATCCCGAGTACGCGACGGCGCCGCAGTACACCGTCGCGGCGCTGGACGAGCTGGCGACCGCGCTGCCCGGCTGAGCTCGACGCCGCACACTCCCGTGATCGCCTCCAGCCGGCGGGGCGATGTCACCGATCGGTCACATCCGCCCGGTATCAGCCGCCGGTGCCCGATCCTCCTGGTTCCGGGACAGGGGAAGGGGCAGCCGATGGATCTCGCCGTCGTCGTCATCCACGGGATCGGGTCCTCGGGCCCCGGCTACGCGGACGGTTTCCGCGCGGCGGTCTCCGACCGGCTCGGCGCGGACGCCGCGCGGGTGGCCTGGGCTCCCGTCCTCTGGTCCGACGTGCTCGGCCCGCGTCAGGCCGCCTACCTCGAGCGGGCCCGCACGCAGGCCCGGCTCGACTGGCTGAAGCTGCGCGGCTTCGTCGTCGAGGGGTTGGGCGACGCGGCGGCGTACTCGTTCGTCGACCAGCCCACCGGAACCTACGTGGCCGTGCACGACCGGATCCGCCGCCGGGTCCGCGAGCTCTGGACCGGCGAGCTGAACCGCACGCCGGTGCCGATGGTGGTGCTCGCGCACTCGCTCGGCTCGCACGTCATCTCGTCCTACATCTGGGACACGCAGAAGGGGAAGCCGACCGGCGCCGACCCCGCCTCGAGCCCCTTCGAGCGGATGGAGTGGCTCGCCGGGATGATCACCTTCGGCTCGACCATCCCGCTGTTCACCTTCGCCTACGACCCCGTGACGCCGATCGCGTTCCCCGGTGCCGCCCTGCCGGCCGCGGTGCGCAACCGGGCGAGGTGGCTGAACTACTACGACGCCGACGACGTGCTGGGCTACCCGCTCAAGCCGCTGAGCCCGGAGTACGACGCCGTCGTCGACGCGGACGTCGTGATCGACGTCGGCGGGCTCGGGATCTCCATGACGCCGCTGTCGCACGGGGAGTACTGGGAGGACCGCGGCTTCGTCCGGCCGGTCGCCGAGTACCTGGCGGGCCTGCTGTAGCCGCGGCCTCCGGCTGACAGGCTGCACACCGTGAACCGCCGCCTCGTCGTCGTCCGGCATGCGAAGTCCGACCGGCCGGACGGCGTCCCCGACGAGCTGCGCCCGCTGGGTGGGCGCGGCCGGCGCGACGCGCCCGCGGTCGGCCGGTGGCTGCGCGAGCACGTCGGTGCGGTCGACGTCGTCGTGTGCTCACCGGCGGTGCGCGCCCGGCAGACCTGGGAGCTCGCCGCCCCGGCCCTCGGCGGCGCGCCCGCCCCGCTGGTCGACCCCCGCGTCTACGAGGCGACCGCGGGCGAGCTGTTGGAGGTCGTGCACGGCCTGCCCGACCCCGCGACGACGGCGGTGCTGGTCGGCCACAACCCCGGCCTCGAACGCCTCGTCGCGGTGCTGGGCGGCGTCGCGGCCGCCATGCGGACGTCGTCGATCGCGCTGCTGGAGTGGCCGGGCACCTGGGCCGGCGCGGCACCGGGCGGGATCACCCTCGCCGCGCACGCCACGCCACGCGGATAGCACCTGCGGGTCGGCGGGTGCGCATCGGGGCCGCCCGCGGGCCCCGCACCCGGTGCCGCTAGCTTGCGCCCATGGGTGGTGGCCGGTGACCCCGCACGGCGAGCCCGGGCCGGACCCGGCCGAGCGGTGCCGCACGGTCCTCGCCGCGAGCCCGTTGCTGGAGGTGACCGCGCACGGGAGTCCGTCGCTCGTCGGTGCGCACGCTTCCGACCCGGACGGGCGACCGCTGCTGCTCGTCCCGGATGTGGCCCCCGCTGCGTCGGCGGTGGCCGGCTCGCGGGCGGCGGTACCGGCCAGGGTCCGGGCAGCCCAGCTGCGGCCGCTGCAGGTCGTGGACCGGGTGCGGGCCCGCGTGGAGCTGCACGGGTCGCTCGACGTCGTGCCGGTCGGTGAGCGGGGCGCCGCGATGCTGCGCCTGGCCGACCTGGGCCGGATGCCACCGGGGGCGGCGCACCTCGCCGGCGCCCCCGCACCCGAGGTTCCCGACGGCCACGCGCTGCTGCGGATCGACCCGCACCACGTGACGCTCGACGGCGCGCCGGTCGACCTCGACGCCTACGCCGCGGCGGTCCCGGACCCCTTCGCCGGCCGCGAGTCGACCCTGCTGCGGCGGCTGCTCGGCGATCGACCGCAGGCCGTCGCAGGGCTGGCCACCCTGCTCGACCCGGCCGTCGTCGCGGAGGCCACGGAGATCGCGCCGTCCGGACTCGACCGCCGCGGCGTCACGATCCTCGTCGCCACCCCGGCCTGGTCGCGCGAGATCCGGCTCGCGTTCGCCGCGCCCGCCGACACCCCCGCCGCGTTGGAGGGCGCGCTCGGCGTGCTGCTCGCCTCGGCGGGGCGGCCCCGCTCCCGCTGGACCTGAGCCGGCCCTACTTCTGCGGCGACCGCGTGAAGTCCGCGGGCACGATGAGGTCGTCGGGCACGAGGTCGTGGATCGAGGCGCGGTTCAGCCCGAGCAGCGTCTCGTCGATGCCCTTCCTGAGGATCTCCAGGACGTTCGCCACACCGGCCTCGCCGTTCGCGCCCATCCCCCACAGGTAGGCGCGCCCGATCATGCAGGCGCGGGCCCCCAGCGCCAGGGCCTTGACGACGTCGCTGCCGCGGCGGACACCGCCGTCGAGCAGCACCTCGATCCGGTCCCCGACCGCGTCGACGACGGCCGGCAGCGCGCGGATCGCCGCGGGCGTGCCGTCGAGGTTGTTGCCGCCGTGGTTGGACACCGAGATCGCCGCGGCGCCGATGTCCACGGCGCGGCGCGCGTCGTCCGGGTGGTAGACACCCTTGATCATCAGCGGGACGCCGCACTCCTCGCGCAGCCACGCCAGATCGTCCCAGGTGGGCGGCGGGGTGAACATCCACTCGCCGTAGGCGCCGAAGAAGGTCGGGGAGTCGCCACCCGGGTCGCCCATGTTGGGAGTGGTCAGGTCGGGCAGGGCGCCCGACCGCGCCCAGCCCAGCAGGTAGCGCGGGCGGGCCAGCACCTCCGGGGCGAACCGGACCATGGTCTTCAGGTCGACCTTCTCCGGGATGGGCGGGCTGCCCCAGTCCCGGCGGGTGCCGAACACCCAGTCGAGGGTGACGATGAGGCCCTTCGCGCCGGCCTTGCGCGCCCGCTCGGCCCGCTGCGCGATCTTGTCGCGCCCGCCGGTCCAGTAGACCTGGAAGAACGTCTTCGGGCAGGCCGCGGCGACCTCCTCGATCGGCTTGCTCGCGAACGACGACAGCCCCATCGCGGTGTCCGCGGCCGCCGCCGCCCTCGCCACGGCGACCTCGCCGTCGGGGTGCACGGCCTGCACCCCCGTCGGGGAGATCACCACCGGGAAGGCGATCTCCTGGCCCATCACCGACGTGGTCTGCGAGCGTTGCGCCGGGGAGTCGCCGATGCGCGGCCGGAAGCCGATCTCACCGAACGCCCGCAGGTTGTCCTCCAGCGTGAGTCCGCGCTCGGCACCCGCGACGAGCGCCATGTACACCGACCGGGGCAGCCGCTTCTTCGCCCGCCGCTGCGCCTCGGCGATCGTCTCGAACCACTCCCTGCTGCTGGCCATGGCCACCCTCCCGAGCAACGACGTGCGCCGCGACCTTAACCCCGGGCCGCGCCGAAGCCGCCCGGCCGCGGTCAGGAGCGGCCGATCGGAGAGGTCCGGACGGGCGGGGACCTGCCCGATCGGCCGGGCGCTCAGCGGTGGAGCAACCGTTCGGCCAGGGCGAGGTCGTGCCGGTAGGTGATCTTGATGTTGGTCGGCTCCCCCGGTACCCCCACGACCGGCAGGTCCGTGAAGCGCTCGACGCACGACGCGGTGTCCGTGCCGGTGAAGCCCGCCGCGGCCGCCCGCTCGTACGCGGCGAGCAGCGGTGCGGCCCGGAAGGCCTGCGGCGTCTGCACCGCGACCAGGCCGGCCGGCGCGGGCCCGCGCAGCCGGCGGCCGCCAGGGCCCAGCTCCCCCAGCTCGCCGGCGGGCACGGCGGGCACGGCGCCGCCGTGCTCGCGCGCGGCGCCGAGGACGCGGCGCACCAGCGCGGCGGAGACCAGCGGACGCGCCCCGTCGTGCACCAGCACCACGTCCACCGCACCGTCGATGATCAGCGGGGCCAGGTGGCGCAGGCCCGACAGCTCGGACTCCTGCCGGCTGGCCCCGCCGTCGGCGAACCGGACGCGGGACCGTGCCGGGTCGCCGAGCGCCGCGGTGGCCGCGTCCCGGTCCTGCCGGCGGACGACCAGCACCACGGGGTCGACGCCGGTCACCCCGACGAACACGTCGACGGTGCGTGCGATCACCGCCCGGCCGGCCAGCGGCAGCAGGACCTTGTTCCGGTCGGCGCCGAGCCTGCTGCCCGTGCCGCCGGCGAGCACGAGCGCGGCGGCGGTCGGCGGCATGGCGGCATCCTGCCCGCAGGGGCTGCCACCGGCTGCACCGCGGCGGCGACGAGGCGCGTCGCCGCCGCGCAGCAGCTCATCGGCGGCGCGCGTCGGCCCGGCGCGAGCACCGGCGGGGCCGGGGCGCGATCGCGCGGACATCGCGCCTGCTCCGGGTGTCGGACGAACGTCGCAACAGCGCCGATCAGCGCGATCCGGGCTGCGGAGCCGAACCGGACCGTCCCGTGCGGCGCCGCGGGCGGCGGGGCCCGCCTCGGTATCGTCGGCCCGGTGAGCCCTCCCCCGCCCGCCGCGCCGCCTGCCCGGTGCGGTCGCCCGGGCACCGTTCCCGCGTCGGCGGCCTCGGTCCCCGGCGGCGCCGTGCCCACCGGGCCGGCGCGTGCCACGGTCGGCAGCCGGAATTGACGAGCGCAGCCGGGCAGGTCCGGTCCGCGCTGCGGGGACCGCCGGTAGCATCCCGGCCGGCCCCGCCGGCGAGCCCGACGACCGGTCGCACCCGCCGGCCCGGACGGTCCCGGGACGAGCAGCGAGGACAGGAGTGACAGGCGTGCACGACCCGGGCTCCGCGGCACCCCCGCCGCCACGGCCGAACCCCGCCGGGCAGCCGTGGCCCCGCCGGGCGGACCGCGACGCCGGGCCGTCCCCCGTCGACTCCCCGACGCACCCGGTGCGCGCGCGCCCCGGCCGTGGCCCGGTCACCCGCCGCGAGTCCGCGCCGCGGACGGGTGGCGCGGCCCCGTGGACGGTGCGCCACACGGGCGGGTCGAGCGGTGCCGCCGGGCGGGCCGGCGGCCCGGGTCGCGCTGCCGCGACGGGCGCCGCCCCGCCCCCGCGTGACCCGGACCCGGACCGGTCCCGCCGCAGCACGCCCGCCCCCGGGCCGGGCCGGGGGCGGGCGTGCTGCGGCGGGACCGGTCCGGGTC
>DATLGI010000239.1:0-21326 GCA_035540535.1 Pseudonocardia sp. | reverse complement strand
GCCCCACAGCACGCCGCCGCCCACCAGCAACCGGCCGACGCGGTGCCCCGGCCGGGCGGCGAGCACCACCGCCCCGACCACGCAGTAGGCACTCACCACGACCGCGTCGGCGATGCGGGCACCGGACTGGCCGGAGCCGGCCACACCCGCGACCGCGGCGGCCGCTGCGGCCGCCACGGCCCCCGTCAGGCTCGCCGCCAGGATCCCGGCGGTGCGCACCGCGTCCTCCATCGGGCAAGGATCCCGCCTGCCCGCCGCTCAGGCCACCGCCTGCCGCGCCGGCTCCTGAACCCGCGCCGGCCCGCGTCGTGTCAGCAGCCACACCGACACCGCGACCAGCCACACCAGCACGGCGAGGGTCACCAGGTCGGACCAGCCGCCGGTCGCGCGGGTCACCGCGGCTGCCAGCACGATCCCGAGCACGGCGGCCGACCCCGACATCCCGCGCGGCAGCGCGCCGGAGCGCCACGCCGACACGGCGACGGCCACGAGGAACAGGCTCAGTGCCAGCAGGCTGAGGAAGTAGGAGAAGCTGCGCAGGTTCGTCGCCAGCGCGAGCAGGGCGGGATCCTCGACGCCGCGGTGCCCGAGGTACACCGCCGCCGCCGCGGCCGACATGCCCGGGGCGAGACCGATCGTGACGTAGCAGACCGCCGCCATCCGTGCGGTGGCCGCGGCGGAGCCGTGACGGGGTTCGCGATCACGCAGCCGGCGGTGCAGGCCGGCGGCGAACGGAAGGAAGAGCAGCAGCGCGACGCACTCGACGTACCCACCGGCGAAGATCATCGCCTCGGCACCGTCGACGTAGAAGTCGCGGAGCTCCGCCGGCGGGCTGTCGTGCAGCACCGACGGCATGGCGATGGCGAAGCCGGCGAGCAGCAGCACCACGTGCGCGAGCCCGGCGGCGCCGGTGGCGCGGCCCGGAGAGCGGGACAGGGACACGATGACCTCCGCGAGGACGGCGGCCGCACCCGGTGCGCGGCCGCGACCAGCGTCTCCGGCGCGCTTCCCGCCGTCGTCGGTCTCCTTCCCGGTCGACCGGGGAAGCGTTCCCGGTCACCGGGAACGCTAGGTTTTCACCAACCGATGAAAGGAGCCGTCGTGGCGGCCGACCGAGCGGGCCGGCCCCGGGGCCGCCGGCCCTCGGGCGAGGACACCCGCGCCGCGCTGCTCGCCGCGGCTCGCGCGGTCTTCACCGAGCGGGGCTTCGACGGCGCCACCGTCCGCGGGATCGCCGAGCCGCTCGCCGCGCTGATCCGCAGCGTGGCCGGCCACGAGGCGGCCGCGCGGATGATGCGCGAGTTCGTCGGCAGGGTGATCCTCGGCCGGTTCGTCCGGGCGGTGGCCCCGGACCGCCCCGAGGAGCGCGCGGCGCTGTGCGCGAGCCAGATCATCGGCCTCGGGATGGTGCGGTACGTGCTGAAGCTGGAGCCGCTGGCCTCGGCCGAGCCCGCCGTCGTCGTCGCCGCGATCGCCCCGACCGTGCAGCGCTACCTGACCGGGCCGATCGACTGAGCCGCACCACCGTCGCGACATGGATGCATGTCGGGGTTCGGGGACGCCCGCCGAGCCCGATATGCATCCATGTCGCGCCAGAGGGTGTGCTTCATGCGCCGTCCCTGACCAGCAGGACGTCGGAGTCGAAGCAGGTGCGCGTCCCGGTGTGGCAGGCCGGTCCGGTCTGGTCGACGACGACGAGCAGCGCGTCCCCGTCGCAGTCCAGCCGGACCTCGTGCACGTGCTGCACGTGCCCGGAGGTGTCGCCCTTGACCCAGTACTCGCCGCGGCTGCGCGACCAGTAGGTGGCCCGGCCGGTGGTGAGGGTGCGCTGCAGCGCCTCGTCGTCCATCCACGCGACCATCAGCACCTCGCGGGTGTCGTGCTGCTGGACGACCGCGCTGATCAGGCCGTCGCCGGTGCGCTTGAGCCGGGCGGCGATCGCGGCGTCGAGGCTCACCGGACCTCCACGTCGGCGGCCCGCAGGCCGTCCTTCACCTCGCCGATCCGCAGCGTGCCGAAGTGGAAGACGCTCGCGGCGAGCACGGCGTCCGCCCCGGCCCTGACCGCCGGTGCGAAGTGCTCCACCGCGCCCGCGCCGCCGCTGGCGATCACCGGCACGTCGACGGCCGCGCGCACCGCCTCGATCATGGCGAGGTCGAACCCGGCGCGGGTGCCGTCGGCGTCCATCGAGTTGAGCAGGATCTCACCCACCCCGAGCTCCTGGCCGCGGGCGGCCCACTCCACGGCGTCGATGCCGGTACCGCGCCGGCCGCCGTGCGTGGTGACCTCCCAGCCGGACGGGGTCGGCGGCTGCCCCTCCGGCACCGTGCGCGCGTCGACCGACAGCACGATGCACTGAGCGCCGAACCGTCGCGTGGTCTCGTGCAGCAGCTCCGGGCGGGCGATCGCCGCGGTGTTGATGCTGACCTTGTCCGCGCCCGCGCGGAGCATCCGGTCCACGTCCTCGGTGCTGCGGATCCCGCCGCCGACGGTGAGCGGGATGAACACCTGCTCCGCGGTGCGCCGCACGACGTCGACCATCGTCGCGCGCTCCCCGGACGACGCGGTGACGTCGAGGAACGTCAGCTCGTCGGCACCCTCGGTGTCGTAGACCGCGGCCATCTCCACCGGGTCCCCGGCGTCGCGCAGGTCGGCGAAGTTGACGCCCTTGACCACCCGGCCCGCGTCGACGTCCAGGCACGGGATCACCCGGACCGCCACCCCCATCAGCCGGCCGCCCGCCCGGCCGCCGCGCCCACGGCCCGCACCGCGGCGAGCGCCTCCGGCAGCGTGAACCGGCCGGCGTAGAGGGCCTTCCCGACGATCGAGCCCTCGATGTTCGCCCCCTCCGCGGCGGCCCGGGCCAGCGTCACGAGGTCGGTGACCTCGGCGATGCCGCCGGAGGCGATGACCGGGGCGGGCGTGGCGGCCGCGACGTCGCGCAGCAGCTGCACGTTCGGGCCGCGCAGCGTGCCGTCCTTGCTCACGTCGGTGACGACGTAGCGGGCGCAGCCGTCGCGGTCGAGGCGGGCGAGGGTCTCCCACAGGTCGCCGCCGTCGGTGGTCCAGCCCCGGGCGGCGAGCCGGTGCCCGGCCTCGGTGACCCGCACGTCGAGCCCGACGGCCACCCGCTCGCCGTGCGCGGCGATGGCCCGCGCGCACCACTCGGGGTGCTCCAGCGCGGCGGTACCGAGGTTCACCCGTGCGCAGCCGGTGCCCAGCGCCCGCTCCAGCGAGGCGTCGTCGCGGATCCCGCCGGAGAGCTCGACCGCGACGTCGAGCCTCCCGACGACCTCCGCCAGCAGCGCGGCGTTGGACCCCCGGCCGAACGCGGCGTCGAGGTCGACGAGATGGATCCACTCGGCACCGTCGCGCTGCCAGGCGAGGGCGGCGTCGAGCGGGTCGCCGTAGCCGGTCTCGGTGCCGGCCTCCCCCTGCACCAGGCGGACGGCCTGGCCGTCGGCGACGTCGACCGCGGGAAGCAGCGTGAAGCTCACGGCCACGACCCTACCGAGCCGCTAGCCCACCACGTCCCGCAGCCAGTTCCGCAGCAGCGTCGCCCCCGCGTCGCCGGACTTCTCCGGGTGGAACTGGGTGGCCGCGAGCGGCCCGTTCTCCACCGCGGCGACGAAGTCCTCGCCGTGCTGGGCCCAGGTGACCAGCGGCGGGCGCAGCACGGTGCTCTCCTCCATCTCCCAGCGCCGCACGGCGAAGGAGTGCACGAAGTAGAAGCGGGTGCCGGCGTCGAGCCCGTCGAACAGCACCGACCCGGCCGGCGCGCGCACGGTGTTCCAGCCCATGTGCGGCAACACGTCGGCCTTGAGCCGCTCCACGGTGCCGGGCCACTGCCCGCAACCCGCGGTGCGCTCCCCCCACTCCACGCCGAGGTCGAACAGCACCTGCATGCCTACGCAGATCCCGAGCACCGGCCGCCCGCCGGCCAGGCGCCGCCCGATGATCGCCGGACCGTCCACCCCGCGCAGGCCCGCCATGCAGGCGGCGAACGCGCCGACGCCGGGAACCACGAGACCGTCGGCCTCCAGGGCGGCGCCGCGGTCGGCGGTGACCGTGACGTCCGCGCCGACCCTGCGCAACGCCCGTTCCGCGGAACGCAGGTTGCCCGAGCCGTAGTCCAGAACGACGATCCGTGCCACGCGCTCCAGCCTAGATGACCGGTTCCGGAGGGAACCGGGCCAGCAGTGGCGCGCGGGGCCTGCCCGCTGCGGTCATTGACATGAAGACCGGTCGAGGTCGGCCCGGTCGGAGCAGGCGCGGGCCCGAGCCGGGCTCTGCCGGGGCACCGGGCGGGTGCGGAGCCACCGGACTACAGCGTGCCCTTCGTCGAGGCGATGCCGGTGATCCGGTCGTCGCGGGCCACCGCGGCCCGCAGCGCGCGGGCCACCGCCTTGAACTCCGCCTCGGTGACGTGGTGCGGGTCGCGGCCGTCGAGCACCCGGACGTGCAGGGCGAGATGGCCGTGGAAGGCCAGCGACTCGAACACGTGCCGGTTGAGCACCGTCGGGTAGTGCCCGCCGACCACGAAACCCTGCATCACGGCGGGCTCCCCGGTGTGCACCGTGTACGGCCGCCCGGACACGTCGACGACGGCCTGGGCCAGCGCCTCGTCCATCGGGATCCACGCGTCGCCGAACCGGCGGATGCCCGACTTGTCGCCCAGCGCCTGGCGCAGCGCCTGGCCGAGCACGATCGCCACGTCCTCGACGGTGTGGTGGGCGTCGAGCGCCACGTCGCCCTCCGCCCGGACGGTCAGGTCGAACGCGCCGTGCTTGCCCAGCGCATCGAGCATGTGGTCGAAGAACGGGACGCCGGTGGCGATCTCCGTCCGCCCGGTGCCGTCGAGGTCGATCTCGACGAACACCTTCGACTCCTTGGTCACCCGCTCGACGCGGCCGATCCGGCTCACTGCATGACCTCCCGTACCACCACGTCCGCCGCGACCTGCAGGAACGCGTCGTTCTCCTCCGGGGTCCCGACCGTCACCCGCAGCCGCTCCGGAATCCCCACGTCGCGGACGAGGACACCGCGGTCCAGGAACGCCCGCCACGCCCGCGGTGCGTCGGTGAATCGGCCGAACAGCACGAAGTTCGCGTCGCTGGGCACGACGTCGTAGCCCGCCGCGGCCAGCGCGGCCGCCACCCGCTCACGCTCGGCGCGCAGCAGCGCGACGGACGACAACGTGGCGTCCGCGTGCCGCAGCGCCGCCCGTGCGGCGGCCTGGGTGAGCACCGACAGGTGGTAGGGCAGCCGGACGAGCTGCAGCGCGTCCACGACGGCGGGCACGGCGGCGAGGTAGCCCAGCCGTCCGCCGGCGAACGCGAACGCCTTGCTCATCGTGCGGCTCACCACCAGCTTGTGCCCGTGGGTGCCGAGTAGCCCGATCGCGCTGGGCCGGTCGGAGAACTCGGCGTAGGCCTCGTCGACGACGACGATCCCGGGCGCGGCGTCGACCAGCGAGGCGAGCTCGGCGGGATCCAGTGACTGCCCCGTCGGATTGTTGGGGCTGGTCAGGAACGCGACGTCGGGTGCCCGGTCGCGCAGCAGCGCCGCCGCGGCGTCGACGTCGATCCCGAAGTCCGGGCGGCGGGGGACGGGCGACCACTCGGTGCGGGTGCCCGCGGCGATGATCGGGTGCATCGAGTAGGACGGCTCGAAGCCCACCGCGAGCCGGCCCGGCCCGCCGAAGGCCTGCAGGAGCTGCTGGAGGATCTCGTTGGAGCCGTTGGCCGCCCACAGGTTGGCACCGGTCAGCGGCACCCCGGTGGCGGCGGTGAGGTAGGCGGCGAGGTCGCCGCGCAGCGCGACGGCGTCGCGGTCGGGGTAGCGGTGCAGCCGCGCGGCGGCCTCGCGGGTGGCGGCCGCGACATCGGCGACCAGCTCCGGCGGCGGCGGGTACGGGTTCTCGTTGGTGTTGAGCCGCACCGCCACCTCGAGCTGCGGGGCGCCGTACGGGATCTTCCCGCGCAGGTCCCCGCGAAGCGGCAGCGCGTCGAGGGTGACGTCCGACCCCACCGCCTCCTGTACCGCCGTCATCCGCCCGGACCCTCGCGCCGCAGCCGAGCCGCGACGGCCTGGCCGTGCGCGGGCAGGTCCTCGGCGCCCGCCAGCGTCACCACCTGGTCGGCGACGTCGCGCAGCGCCGCCTCGGTGTACTCGACGACGTGCACGCCGCGCAGGAACGTCTGCACCGACAGGCCCGACGAGTGCCGGGCGCAGCCGCCCGTGGGCAGCACGTGGTTGGAGCCCGCGCAGTAGTCCCCCAGCGACACCGGCGCCCACGGACCGACGAAGACCGCTCCGGCATTGCGGACGCGGAAGGCGACCTCGCGGGCGTCGGCGGTCTGGATCTCCAGGTGCTCGGCGGCGTAGGCGTCGACCACGGCGACGCCGTCGTCGAGGTCGCGCACCAGCACGGTGCCGGACTGCGGCCCGCGCAGCGCCGTGGAGATCCGCTCGGCGTGCTTGGTCTCGTGGACCTGCCGCTCGAGCTCGGCGTCCACCGTGTCGGCGAGCGCCTCGGACGGGGTGACCAGTACCGACGCGGCCGCGGTGTCGTGCTCGGCCTGGCTGATCAGGTCCGCGGCGACGTGCTCCGGGTCCGCCGTGTCGTCGGCGAGCACCGCGATCTCGGTCGGGCCGGCCTCGGCATCGATGCCGATGAGGCCGCGCAGCAGCCGCTTGGCCGCCGTCAGGTAGACGTTGCCGGGCCCGGTGACCATGTCCACCGGCTCCAGCTCGGCACCGTCGGTGTCGATGCCGCCGTACGCGAGCAACGCGACCGCCTGCGCCCCGCCGGCCGTCCACACCTCGTCCACCCCGAGCAGCGCGGCGGCCGCGAGGATCGTCGGGTGCGGCAGCCCGCCGTGCTCGGCCTGCGGCGGCGACACGACGACGAGCGAGGCGACGCCCGCCTCATGCGCCGGCACCACGTTCATCACCACGCTCGACGGGTAGACCGCGAGCCCGCCGGGGGCGTACAGGCCGACCCGGCGCACCGGGACGAACCGCTCGGTGACGGTGCCGCCGGGCACGACCTGCGTGACGAGGTCGGTGCGCCGCTGGTCGGCGTGCACCCGGCGCGCGCGCTCGACGGAAGTCTCCAGCGCGGCGCGCACCGCGGGGTCCAGCGCGGCGAGCGCCCCGGCCAGCGTCCGCGGCGGGACCCGGACGACACTCGGGCGCACCCGGTCGAACCGCTCGGCGTACTCGAGGACGGCGTCCACCCCGCGCTCGCGCACCGCCGCCACGATCGGCCGCACCGTGTCCAGCGCCGCGTCGACGTCCACCGCGGCGCGCGGCAGCAGGGCGCGCAGCTCGGCGGTGGACGGAAGGGCGCGGGCGCGCAGGTCGGTGCGGCGGAGCATGGGTTCAGCCTAACGGCGACCACCGACGGCGGACCGTCCGCCGGACCCGACGCCGCAGACACGTAGCCGCAGGGACGTATCAGGACCGCACCCCGGCGGCTCCGTCGTGGCGAACCTCCGACGACGGGAGCGCGCGATGGACGACGACCGGAACCCGGGCCCACCCTGGCGGGCCGCACTCGGCACGGGCGTCACCGCGCTGGCCGTGGTGTTCACCGCGGAGCTGGTGGCCGGACTGGCCTGGCTGCACGGTGCGGGAGCGGTCGGCGGGGGCCGGGCCGTCGACACCTCCCTGCCGCTGTTCCCCGGCTCGCGGGTGTACCACCTGCCGACCGGCGAGGGGCTCGTCACAGGCTGGCAGCCCGGCTGGTCTTGCCTGGTGGTGGGCCTGGTGGCGGCCGTCCTCGTCGCGCGCCCGTGGCGCATGCTGCGGGGCGTGCGGCGGGCGGCCGCGGTCAGGCCGTAGCCAGGTCCAGTCCGAGGTCCAGTGCCGTCACCGAGTGGGTCAGCCCGCCGACGGAGAGGAAGTCGACGCCCGTCGCGGCGTAGTCCCGCGCGTTCGCCAGGACGAGCCCGCCGGAGGACTCCAGCAGCGTCCGCGCGCCGCCCCGGCGGCCGACCGCCTCGGCCGTGTCCGCGACGGAGAAGTTGTCGAGCAGCACCAGCGCGGCGTCGAGGGCCAGCACCTCGTCGAGCTGGTCGAGCGAGTCGACCTCCACCTCGCACGGCAGGTCGGGAGCCACCGCCCGGGCCGCGGCCAGCGCCGCGGCCACCGAGCCGGCCGCCGCCACGTGGTTGTCCTTGATCAGCACCGCGTCGCCGAGCCCGAGCCGGTGGTTCACCCCGCCGCCGCAGCGCACCGCGTACTTCTCCAGCAACCGCAGCCCCGGCAGGGTCTTGCGGGTGTCGCGGATCCGGGCGCCGGTGCCGGCCACGGCGTCCACCCAGGCGCGGGTCGCGGTGGCGACGCCGGAGAGGTGGCACAGCAGGTTCAGCGCCGTGCGCTCGGCGGTGAGCAGGCCCCGCACCGGTGCCCGCACGGCCAGGGCCGGGACGCCGGCCCGCAGCCGGTCGCCGTCGGCGGCGGAGGCGAGCACCGCGTAGCCGTCGGCGCCCAGTACCGCGTCCAGCACGGCGCGCGCCGCCGGCAACCCGGCCAGGACGCCGTCGCGGCGTGGGGTGAACTCGCCGACCGCCACGGCGTCGGCGGGCACCGTCGCGGCCGTCGTGGCGTCGGGACCGTAGCGCAGGTCCTCGGCCAGCGCGGTCTCGACGACGCGGGCGAGGTCCGCCGCGTCGGGGGCGCCGATCGCGGTCGCGCCGCCGACGCCCGCCGCGAGCCCGGTCACGGCGTACCCACCGCGGCCGGCTGCCGGACGACCGGCCGGCCTGCCTCGTCCAGCACGATCTCGATGCTCTCCCGCTGCCACGTGTCGTCCCGATCGGGGAAGTCGGTGCGGACGTGGCAGCCGCGCGTCTCCGTGCGTGTGCCGGCGGCGGCCAGCACCGCCTGCGCGAGCAGGGTCAGCGCCGCGTCCTCCACCCCGGACCGGTCGATCGGGGTTCCCAGCACCGTCGCGGCCTCGACGGCGTCGGAGGCCGTCGCGAGCCCCGCGGCGTCCCGGCCGATGCCGGCCCCCGCGCTCATCGCCCGCTGGACGGTGCCCCGGTCGGCGATCGCGACCGCCGGCACCGGCCCCGCCCATCCCTGCGCCGAACGGCGCCCAGGCGCGGCAGGTGTGCGCGGAAGTGCCGTCGGGCGGGCGGGGGCGAGGTCGGTGGCGACGGCACGCGCGGCGCGCGCGCCGGTCACGAGCCCCTCCAGCAGGCTGTTCGACGCCAGCCGGTTCGCGCCGTGCAGCCCGGTGCGGGCCACCTCGCCGGCCGCGTAGAGCCCCGGGACGGCGGTGCGGCCCGCGGCGTCGGTGACGATCCCGCCGCAGGCGTAGTGCGCGGCGGGGGTCACCGGGATCGGCTCGCGCACCGGGTCGATCCCGACGGCGCGGCAGGCGGCATGCACCGTCGGGAAGCGCGTGGCGAACCCGGCGATCCCGGTGGCGTCGAGCCAGACGCACGCCGACCCGGTCTCGGCGACGCGGCGGGTGATCGCGGCGGCCACCACGTCGCGCGGGGCGAGCTCGGCGAGCGGGTGCACACCGGCCATGAACCGGCGCCCGGTGCGGTCCACCAGCACCGCGCCCTCGCCCCGGACGGCCTCGGTGACCAGCGGCCGGCTGCCCGTGGCCCCGGGCACGTACAGCACCGTGGGATGGAACTGCACGAACTCGAGGTCCGCGGCCGCGGCGCCCGCGCGCAGGGCGAGCGCGATCCCGTCCCCGGTGGCCGTGGCCGGGTTCGTCGTGCCGGCGTAGAGGTGGCCGTAGCCGCCGGTGGCGACCACCACCGCGGCGGCCCGCAACAGGCCGGGAGTGCCGGTGTCGTCGAGCACGGCCAGCCCGGCCACGGCCCCCGCCGCATCGCGCACCGCGTCCACCGCGACGTGGCCGGCGAGCAGCGGCAGGCGCCGGTCCGCCGCGGCCGCGACGAGGGCCCGCTCCACCTCGGCGCCGGTGGCGTCCCCACCGGCCCGGACGACCCGGAACGCCGAGTGCCCGCCCTCCCGGGTGCGTTCCAGGGCGCCGGCGGGCGTGCGGTCGAAGGCCGCGCCGCGGGCGCGCAGCCGGGCCAGCGCGGCGGGCCCCTCGGCGAGGATCGACCCGACCGCCGCCTCGTCGCACAGCCCGGCGCCGGCGACGATCGTGTCCGCGACGTGCGCGGCGACGCTGTCTCCGGGCACGTCGCCGACGACGACGGCGACGCCGCCCTGCGCCCACCGGGTGGACCCGGCGTCGGGCGCGTCCTTGGTCACCACGACGACCCGCAGGCCCGCCTCCGCCGCGTCGAGGGCGGCGGTGAGCCCGGCGACGCCGCTGCCGACCACCACCAGGTCGGCCGCGGCCGTCCAGCTCACTCGCCACCCCCTGGCTGCCCGATCTCGATCATCCGCTGCACCGCGGCGCGCCCGCGGGCGGCCAGCTCCGGCTCGACGTGCACCTCGTCGGTGCCCTCACGCAGGCACCGGAGCAGCGCCTCCGGCGTGATCATCTTCATGTACCGGCACGACGCGCGGTCGTTCACCGCCCGGAAGTCGATCTCCGGGGCGACCCGGCGGAGCTGGTGCAGCATCCCGACCTCCGTCGCCACCAGCACCGACGACGCCGTCGAGGCGCGCGCGGCGTCGAGCATCCCGCCGGTCGACAGGATCCGGACCCGCTCGGCGGGCACGGCGCCCGCCCCGGCGAGGTAGAGCGCGGAGGTGGCGCAGCCGCACTCGGGGTGCACGAACAGCTCGGCGTCGGGGAAGGCCTGCGCCTTCGCCGTGAGCTCGGCTCCGTTGATCCCGGCGTGCACGTGGCACTCGCCCGCCCAGACGTGCATGTTCTCCCGGCCGGTGATCCGCCGGACGTGCGCGCCGAGGAACTGGTCGGGCAGGAACAGCACCTCGCGGTCGGCCGGGATCGACTCGACCACCTCGACGGCGTTCGACGAGGTGCAGCAGACGTCCGTCTCGGCCTTCACCGCCGCGGACGTGTTGACGTAGGACACGACGACCGCCCCCGGATGTTCGGCCTTCCACGCCCGGAGCTGGTCGGCGGTGATGGAGTCGGCGAGCGAGCAGCCGGCCCGGGCGTCGGGGATCAGCACGGTCTTGTCCGGGGCGAGGATCTTCGCGGTCTCCGCCATGAAGTGGACGCCGCAGAACACGATCGTGGCGGCGTCCGAGGCGGCCGCGAGCCGCGAGAGCGCCAGCGAGTCGCCCGTGTGGTGGGCGACGTCCTGGATCGCGGGCAGCTGGTAGTTGTGCGCCAGCAGCACCGCGTCGCGGGCGTCGGCGAGCGCCCGCACCCGCTCCGCCCAGGCCGGGTCGAGCGTGGTCCGGTCGAGCGTCGACCTGGTCATCGTGACCTCCTCTCGTTTTCGCCCATCAGGCGAAAACAGGCACGATGGTATCAGCGGCAGGCCTGCGCCAGCACCCTCCGGGTGACCGGCGCCTCAACGCACCGGCGCGGCGGGTCGCGCACCTACGATCGCGACCATGGCCCGCCCCTCCCCCGCGGCCCGCGCCACCGGCCACGAGGTGCTCGCCGCGGTGTTGCAGGTCCGGGGCGGGCGGCTACAGGTCCTGGCGTGGCAGCGCGCGCTGCCGCCGCACCCGGGCCGGTGGGCGTTGCCCGGCGGGCGCCTGCGCGACGACGAGGACGTGGAGACCTCGGTGCGCCGCCAGCTCGCCGAGAAGGTCGACCTGCGGGAGGTCGCGCACCTCGAGCAGCTCTCGGTCTTCAGCGACCCCGACCGGGTACCGGGCCGCACCCGCCTGGTCGCCACCGCGTTCGTCGGCCTGGTGCCCTCGCACGTCGACCCGGCCGTGCCGGCCGACACCGCCTGGCACGCAGTCGCGGCACCCCCGGAACCGGCGCTGCCCGAGCCCGCGTTCGACCACGCCGCGATCGTCGCCGACGCCCGCGAGCGGCTGCGCGCGAAGCTCTCCTACACGAACCTGGGATTCGCCCTCGCCCCGCCGGAGTTCACGATCTCGGCACTGCGCGAGCTGTACGCCGCCGCGCTCGGGCACCCGGTCTCGGCGACCAACCTGCAGCGGGTGCTCGCCCGGCGCGACCTGCTCGCACCGACCGGCGCCGTCGCGCCGCCGGGACCGGCCGGGGGCCGGCCCGCCGCGCTCTTCCGGTTCACCGATCGGGCGCTGCGGGTGACCGACGCGTTCGCGGTGCTGCGGCCGCCCGAGGCGCGGGAAGGATGAGCTCCGCGGGCGGCGGCCTCCGTGGCGTCGTACCGTGACGCCGTGGTCGCGACGCTACCGCTGTTCCCGCTGGGCACCGTCCTGATGCCCGGCGCGTCGCTGCCGCTGCACGTCTTCGAGCCGCGGTACCGCCAGCTCGTCGTCGACCTCGTCACCGGTGAGGTCCCCGACAAGGAGTTCGGCGTGGTGGCGGTGCGCGAGGGCTGGGCCCCGGACGACGACGGCATCGCCGGGCTGCACGTCGTGGGCTGCACCGCCGAGCTGCTCGACGTGCGACGGCTGCCCGACGGGCGGTTCGACGTCGTCACCCGCGGGGCGCGGCGGTTCCGCCTGCTCGAGATCGACGCCGAGGCCAAGCCCTACCTCGTCGGGGTGGTCGAGTACCTGCCGGACGAGCACGTGCTCGCGGCCGCCGAGGCGGACGCCCGGATGCTCGCCGCGGCCGCGCGCGACGCGCACCGGCGCTACTGCGCCACCGCCTGGCAGAACGGCGACTGGTCGGAGCCCGCCGCCGAGGTCGGCCCGGACACCCTGGCCCACGTCCTCGCGGCGGACTGCCTGCTGCCCATGGGTGATCGGCAGCGGCTCCTGGAGCAGACCTGTCCGGTCACCCGGCTGCGGATGGTCCGCACGCTGCTGGCCCGCGAGCGCGGCCTGCTGTCCCGGCTGCGTGCGGTCCCCGCCCCGGTGACGACGTTCGCCGTGGAGCACAACCCGAACTGACCGGCGTCAGCGCCAGCCGTACCTCGCCCGCAGCTGGGCCGCCACCTGCTCGAACCGGTCGCGGTCGAGCACGGCGCCCTCCCGCCGGATCTCCCGCTCACCGATCTCCAGCACCCGGTCGAGCCGGACCCAGGACGGCCGGCCGGCGCGGTCCCAGGGCCCCGACCCCACGCCCACCCAGTCCGGGTCGTCCGCGCGGTCGCCCCGGCTCGACATCATCAGCCCGAGCAGCTCGCCCCCGCCGCGCCCGACGACGAGCAGCGGCCGGTCCTTGCCGCGGCCGTCGCCCTCCTCGTAGGGCACCCAGGCCCACACGATCTCGCCCGGATCCGCGGCGCCGTCGAGATCGGGCGCGTAGACGACGGTGCGGGCCCGCTCCGCCGACGGTGCGGTCCGCGCCGGCCGCGGTGCCGGTCGCCGCGCCAGCAGGTCGACGCCGACCCGGACGGCCCGGCGCAGCACGCTTCCCCAGTTCGCCACGGGTGCAGCATGGCGGACGGCGTCCCGGCCCATCAGGCCGGGCGCTCCAGCGCGACGACCTCGACGAGGCGATGCCGGCCACACCCGTCAGCCACTCGTGCGCTCGCCGTGCCGGCTGCAGCGCGCCGTCCAGCCGGCCGGCGTCACCTGCACCACCATCCGGCGCGCGCAGTCCGGGCAGAACCGGGGGGGCTCCAGCTCGCGCCGGGCGGAGCACCGGTCGTGCGGCGGCTCCGCGGCGGGCCGGCCGCACTGGTCGCAGAAGGCGGTCACAACGTGTCGTTGAGGGCCTTGATCGGCAACTGCAGCTCGCCGAGCAGGTCGATGTCGGACTCGGCAGGCCGCCCGAGCGTCGTCAGGTAGTTGCCGACGATCACCGCGTTGATCCCGCCGAGCAGGCCGCGGCGGGCGCCCAGGTCACCGAGGGTGATCTCCCGGCCGCCGGCGAACCGCAGCACCGTGCGCGGCAGGGCGAGGCGGAACGCGGCGACGCAGCGCAGAGCCTCGGGCCCGGACAGCACCTCGAGGTCCGCGAACGGGGTGCCCGGCCGCGGGTTGAGGAAGTTCAGCGGCACCTCGTCCGGCTCCAGCGCGGCGAGCTGAGCGGCGAACTCCGCGCGCTGCTCGGGCGACTCGCCCATGCCGAGGATCCCGCCGCAGCAGACCTCCATCCCGGCCTCGCGGACCAGCCGCAGCGTCTCCCAGCGCTCCTCCCAGGTGTGGGTGGTGACCACGTTCGGGAAGTGCGAGCGGGCCGTCTCGAGGTTGTGGTTGTAGCGGTGCACCCCCATCGCGGCGAGCGCGTCGACCTGCTCGGGGGTCAGCATCCCCAGCGAGCAGGCGATGTTGATGTCGACCTCGTCCTTGATCGCCGCGATCCCGGCCGCGACCTGCGCCATCAGCCGCTCGTCGGGCCCGCGCACGGCCGCGACGATGCAGAACTCCGTCGCCCCGGTCTTGGCCGTCTGCTTCGCGGACTCCACGAGCATCGGGATGTCCAGCCACGCCGAGCGCACCGGCGAGGCGAACAGCCCCGACTGCGAGCAGAAGTGGCAGTCCTCGGGGCAGCCGCCGGTCTTGAGCGAGACGATCCCCTCGACCTCCACCTCGGGGCCGCACCAGCGCATCCGCACCTCGTGCGCGAGCCCGAGCAGCGGGTCCAGGGCCTCCTCGGGCAGCCGCAGCACCTCCAGCACCTGTGCCTCGGTCAGTCCCTCGCCCCGCTCCAGCACCTGGGCGCGGGCGGTGTCGAGGATCGGGTAGCCGGTCGTCGCGGTGGAGGCGGTCACGCCCCGGGAGTCTGCCACTCCCCGCCAAGCGGGGCGCCCAGGGCGTGCCGCGCGAGCTCCGCGAACCCGACCGGATCGAGCCGCGGTGCCCCGGCGGGCACGGCTCCGACCAGCGGGGCCCCGGTGACGGCGGGCAGGTCGGCGAGGTTGGTGCGGGCCGCGAGGTCCGGCTCCGCCGCCCACGCGCCGACGACGACGCCCGCGCAGCGCAGCCCCCGCGCCCGAAGTGCCTCGACGGTGAGCGCGCTGTGGTTGAGCGTGCCCAACCCGGCGGCTGCGACGACGAGTACCGGCGCGCCGAGGGCCGTCGCGACGTCGGCGAGGGTGTCGGGCGGGTCGTCGGCGAACCGGACGAGCAGCCCGCCCGCGCCCTCGACGAGCACCAGGTCGTGATCGGCCGCGAGGTCGGCGGCGGCCGCCGCCGCCTCGGCGCACGACACACCGGGCGCACCGGCGCGGCGGGCCGCGGTCGCGGGGGCGAGCGGCTCGGGGTAGCGGGCGAGCTCGCGCGCGGTGACCCCCGGGACCAGCCGCGCGATCTCGTCGACGTCGCCGGGACCGGCCGGCCCGACGCCGGTCTGCGCCGGCTTGAGCACCGCCACCCGCTCACCCCGGGCGATCGCCAGCGCCGCCACCGCCGCGGTGACGACGGTCTTGCCGACACCCGTGCCGGTCCCGGTCACCACGAGGACCGCGCCGCGGGCGGCCCGACGGTCGGCGCTCTCGCCGGCTGGACCACTGAGGTGCCGTTCGTCGCCCGGGCGGCTCCGGGCGACGCTCGCCGGGCCGGTCACCGCGTCGCTCACGGGGCCGCCGACCTGGCGGGCCGGGCCGGGAGCACCCCGTCGAGCACCTCGGCGACGCGGGCGAGCTCGGTGTCGGACAGCGTCGCGCGGGCGGTCAGGCGCAGCCGGCTGGTGCCGGCCGGCACCGAGGGCGGGCGGAAGCAGCCGACCCGCAGGCCGCGCTCCGCGCACCGCCGTGCCGCCGCGACGGCGACGGCGGGCTCCCCCAGCACCACCGACACCACCGCCGACGGCGGCGCCGGCACCCCCGCGGCCGCCGCCAGCGCGGCGGCGACGCGCGCCACGTCAGCGGCCCTGCCCGGCTCGGCCCGCACCACCCGCAGCGCCGCCAGCGCCGCGCCGGCGCACGCCGGCGCGAGCGCCGTGTCGAAGATGAACGTGCGGGCGGTGTCCACCAGGTGCGCGGTGACCGCGGCCGGGCCGAGGACCGCGCCGCCCTGGCTGCCCAGCGACTTGGACAGGGTCACGGTGGCCACGACGTCGTCGGCGCCGGCCAGCCCGAGCTCGGCGAGCAGCCCCCGCCCGCCGGGGCCGCGCACCCCGAGCCCGTGGGCCTCGTCGGCGACGAGCAGCGCGCCGCGCGCCCGGCACAGCGCGTGCAGCTCGCGCAGCGGGGCGAGGTCGCCGTCGACGCTGTTCACGCTGTCGGTCACCACCAGCGCGCGCCGCTCCGAGCGCTGCGCGAGCACCCGGTCCACCGCGTCGAGGTCCCCCCGCCCGACGACGGCGATCCGGGCCCGGGACAGCCGGCAGGCGTCCACCAGGGACGCGTGGTTCGTCGCGTCCGACACGATCAGCGCGCCTGGCCCGGACAGCGCCGTGAGCACCCCGAGGTTCGCGGTGTACCCGGAGGAGAACACCAGCGCCGCCGCGAACCCGCAGAAGCCGGCGAGCTCGGCCTCCAGCTCGGCGTGCAGCCGGGTGGACCCGGTGACCAGCCGGGATCCGGTGGCCCCGGCACCCCACTCCCGCAGCGCCGCGACCCCGCCCTCGATCACCCGCGGGTCGCGGGCCAGGCCCAGGTAGTCGTTGCCGGCGAGGTCGACGAGCGGCTCGACGGCGGCGCGCGGCCGCAGCTCGCGGCGCAGGCCGGCCGCCCGGCGCTCGTCGGCGTGCCCGGCGAGCCAGGCCAGCGGATGCTCCGGGAGGGGGGTCACGGCGCACCACCGTAGGCCGGACCGCCGGGCGGGGCGCTTCCGGACCTCACCCCCCGGTCATCCGGCGGCGGCCGCCGCCCGGACCCCGTCGACGATCGCCTCGACGTCCGGCGCCGAGCAGACGTACGGCGGCATGGTGTAGACGAGGTCACGGAACGGCCGCAGCCACACCCCCCGCTCGGCCGCGGCGGCCGCCGCGGCACCGACGTCCACCGGGCGGTCGAGCTGCACCACCCCGATCGCCCCGCGCACCCGGACGTCGACGACCCCCGGCAGCTCCCGCGCCGGTGCCAGCCCGGCCCGCAACGCGGCCTCGATCCCCGCGACCTCCGCGCGCCAGTCCCGGGAGAGCAGCAGCCGCACCGACGCCGCCGCCACCGCCGCCGCGAGCGGGTTGCCCATGAACGTCGGGCCGTGCATGAGCACGCCCGCCTCCCCCGACGTGATCCCCGAGGCCACCTCGGACGTGCACAGCGCCGCGGCCATCGTCAGGTAGCCGCCGGTCAGCGCCTTGCCGACGCACATGACGTCGGGACTCACGCCGGCGTGGTCGGCGGCGAACAGCTCGCCGGTGCGGCCGAAGCCGGTGGCGATCTCGTCGAAGACCAGCAGGACGTCGTGCGCCGCGGTCAGCTCGCGCAGCACGTGCAGGTACCGCGGGTCGTGGAACCGCATCCCGCCCGCGCCCTGCACGACCGGCTCGACGATGACGGCGGCGAGCTCGTCGGCGTGAGCCTCCACCAGCGCGGCGAGCTCGGCGACGTAGCCGTGCTCGAACGCGGCCGGCGGCGGCCCGGCGAACACCTGCCGGGGCAGCACGTCGGTCCACAGCGAGTGCATACCGCCGTCGGGGTCGCAGACGCTCATCGCCGCGAACGTGTCCCCGTGGTATCCGCCGCGCCACGTCAGCAGCCGGTGCCTGCCCCGGCGCCCGCGTGAGCGCTGGTACTGCAGACACATCTTGATGGCGACCTCGACCGACACCGAGCCCGAGTCGGCCAGGAACACGTGCCGCAGCGGCGCCGGCGTCACGTCCACCAGCAGCCGGGCCAGCTCCACCGCCGGCGCGTGCGTCAGCCCGCCGAACATCACGTGGCTCATCGAGTCCAGCTGCGCGCGGACCGCGGCGTCGAGCACGGGATGGCGGTACCCGTGGATCGCCGCCCACCACGACGACATGCCGTCCACCAGCTCGCGGCCGTCCGCCAGGCGCAGGCGGACCCCGCGCGCCGACACCACCGGCAGCGGCGCCGCCGCCGCGGGCATCGCCGCGTAGGGGTGCCAGACGAGCTCGCGATCGGCGGCGAGCAGGTCGGCCGCGGCGGCGGTGAGGTCCACGGCGCGCGAGCCTAACCGCACGCCGGGTGGGCCATGGCTAGGCTGAGCGGTCATGTCGACCGCGCGGGACCTCGCCGAGCAGCACCCGGCGTTGTCCCGGCGCCGCGAGCTGGGAGCCGCCAGCGCGCGGTCGCTGCTGCTGACGGTGCTGGGCGAGTTCGTCCTGCCGCGCGGCGAGCCGGTCTGGACGAAGGTGCTCATCGACGTCCTCGGCGGGCTGGGCATCGAGCCCAAGTCGGCCCGGCAGGCGCTGGCCCGCACCGCCGGCGAGGGGCTGCTCGTGTCCGACCGGGCCGGCCGTCGGGTGCGCTGGTCGCTCACCGAGCCGGGGCGGCGGCTGCTGTCGGACGGCGCCGCCCGGATCTACGGCTTCGGGACGCCGGCACCGCCGTGGGACGGCCGGTGGCTGGTGCTGCTCGTGAGCGTGCCCGAATCCCGCCGCCAGCTCCGGCACCGGCTGCGCACCCGCCTCGCCTGGGCCGGGCTGGGATCCCCGTCGCCCGGGGTGTGGCTCTCGCCCGATCCCGGCAAGCAGGCCGAGGTCGCCGACGTGGTCGCCGACCTCGGGTTGACCGAGGTCGCCAGCTCCTTCGTCGGCCCGTTCGGGGCGATCGGCGCGCAGCAGGCGGTGGTCGCCCAGGCGTGGGACCTGGCCGCCGTCGAGCAGGCCTACGAGGAGTTCATCGCGACATTCGCCGACGCCGGGCCCGTGCGGCCGCCGGAGGTCCTGGCGTACCAGATCCACCTCGTGCACGCCTGGCGCCGGTTCCCCTTCCTCGACCCCAGGCTGCCCGGCGAGCTGCTGCCCACCGAGTGGGCCGGCGCCCGTGCGGCCGCCCTGTTCGACACCCTGCACGCCCGCTGGCACCGACCGGCCCAGCAGCACTGGCGACGGCTGGTCAGCTCGGCCGTCTGAGCGCTCACCCCAGGCAGCCGGGCCCGAGCAGTGCCTTCAGGTCGCCCATCAGCGCCGAGCTGTGCGCGACCCGGAGCGCGTCGTCCAGGCGCAGCACCGTGGTACGGGCGCCGTTGACCAGGTTGAGGTGCACCTGCGCGGGGCCCGGATGGGCGCGCAGCACGTCCTTGAGCCGCGACACCCGCTGCGGGGTACACAGCTCGGTGCGCATGCTCACCTTCAACGGACCGGCCGCGGCGGCGCCGCCGTGGCTGAGGTCCGGCACCGCGAGGTCGTTGACGATCAGCGAGAGCCGGTCGTCGCGACGGCTCACCCGAGCCTTGAGCAGCACGATCGCGTCCTCGGCGACGTCCACCCCCACCACCTGGTAGCACCGCGGGAAGAACAGCACCTCGATGCCGCCGGCCAGGTCCTCCAGCTGGGCCGACGCCCACGGCTCGCCGTTCTTGTTCACCCGCCGGTTGACCCCCGCGAGGATGCCGCCCACGGTGACCTGCGCACCGTCGGCGACCGTGCCCTCCAGGATCGACGCGATCGGGGTGTCCGCCTTGGCGCCGATGATGTGCTCCACGCCGTCCAGCGGGTGCCCGGAGACGTACAGGCCGAGCATCTCCCGCTCGACGGCCAGGCGGTGCTTCGGGTCCCACTCCTGCGCCGGCACCGTGACGTCGAACACGGCGTCGAGCTCCCCGCCGGAACCGTCCATCGAGCCGAACAGGTCGAACTGGCCCATCGCCGCCGCCCGCTTGGTGCTCATCACCGCGTCGACCGCTTCGGCGTGCACCAGCAGCAGCCCCTTGCGGGGGTGGCCGAGCGAGTCGAACGCGCCGGCCTTGACCAGCGACTCGATCACCTTCTTGTTGCAGACGGCGGGGTCGACCTTGCGCAGGAAGTCGGAGAAGTCGGTGAACGCCCCCTGCTCCCGGCGCGCCGCGACGATCGCGTCGACCACGTTCCCGCCCACGTTCCGGATCCCGCCCAGTCCGAAACGGATCCGGTCCTCGACCGGCGAGAAGTGTCGCACCGAGTCGTTGACGTCCGGCGGGAGCACCCGGATGCCCATCCGGCGGCACTCGGCGAGGTACACCGCCGCCTTGTCCTTGTCGTCGCGCACCGAGGTGAGCACCGCGGCCATGTACTCGGCGGGATAGTTCGCCTTCAGGTAGGCGGTCCAGTACGAGACGAGGCCGTAGGCCGCGGAGTGTGCGCGGTTGAACGCATAGTCGGAGAACGGCAGCAGGATGTCCCACAGCGTCTTCACGGCGGCGGCCGAGTAGCCGTTGTCCTTCATCCCCTGGGCGAAGCCGGCGTACTCCTTGTCCAGGATCTCCTTCTTCTTCTTGCCCATCGCGCGGCGCAGCAGGTCGGCCTTGCCCAGCGAGTAGCCGGCCAGCTTCTGCGCGATCGCCATGACCTGTTCCTGGTACACGATCAGACCGTAGGTCTCGCCGAGGATCTCCTTGAGCGGCTCGGCGAGCTCGGGATGGATCGGCGTGACCTCCTGGCGGCCGTTCTTGCGGTCGGCGTAGTCGTTGTGCGCGTTGGCCCCCATCGGGCCGGGCCGGTAGAGGGCGCCGACGGCGGAGATGTCCTCGAACCCGGTGGGGGCCATCCGGCGCAGGAGATCGCGCATCGGCCCGCCGTCGAGCTGGAACACCCCGAGCGTGTCGCCGCGGGAGAGCAGCTCGTAGGTGGCCGGGTCGTCGAGCCCGACGCGTTCCAGGTCGAGCGACGGCTTGCCGTTGAGCTCGATGTTCGCCAGCGCGTCGTCGATGATCGTGAGGTTGCGCAGGCCGAGGAAGTCCATCTTGAGCAGCCCGAGCGTCTCGCAGGCCCCCATGTCGAACTGCGTGATGATCGCGCCGTCGGCCTCGCGGCGCTGGATCGGGATCACGTCGATCAGCGGGGTCGACGACATGATCACTCCGGCGGCGTGCACCCCCCACTGGCGCTTGAGCCCCTCCAGCCCGCGCGCGGTGTCGATGATCTCCTTGACCTGCGCGTCGCTCTCGTAGAGCGCCCGGACCTCGGTGGCCTCGGAGTACCGCCTGTGGGTGGGATCGAAGATGCCCGTGAGCGGGATGTCCTTGCCCATCACCGCGGGCGGCATCGCCTTGGTGATCCGGTCGGCGACGGCGTAGCCGGGCTGGCCGTAGAGCACCCGGGCGGAGTCCTTGATCGCGGCCTTGGCCTTGATCGTGGAGTAGGTGATGATCTGCGCGATCCGGTCCTCGCCGTACTTCTCGGTGACGTAACGGATCATCTCGCCGCGCCGGCGCTCGTCGAAGTCCATGTCGATGTCGGGCATCGACACGCGCTCGGGGTTGAGGAACCGCTCGAAGATCAGCTTGTGCTCGATGGGGTCGAGGTCGGTGATGCCCAGCACGTACGCCACCAGCGATCCCGCCGCCGACCC
>DATLGI010000238.1:0-14790 GCA_035540535.1 Pseudonocardia sp. | reverse complement strand
GGTTCGTGCGATCGCCGCCCGGTTCGACACCGACCGGGACCCGCTGCGATGTGTAGCCATGCGGATCTTGTGATCGCCCGTGTCGCCCGCGCGGCCCGAGGGGCCGCGCGGGGCCTGTGGGCAACCTCGGGCTGTGGACAGCCCGACCCACCTTCCGCGCGGATCCGGCACGCTCCAGGCATGCGCAACGATCCCGACCACGACCGCCGACACCGATGCCCACCCGAGCCGCCGCTGAGCGTCGCCGAACTCCTCGAACGAGTCGCCGCCGAACGCGGCATCGACGCCGAACCCGCGCCCGCCGCGGTCGCCGCTGCCCTGCCGGAAATGGTCGCCCTGGTCGAACGCATCGTCCTGCGCCTGCACGACGCGCAGGAATGGCGCTGGCTCGCCGCCGCTCTCGCCGCGCTGTCCCACCGCGTCCAGGAAGACGCCTTGCTCCTCGGCCTCGACTACGCCGGCCCGAACTGCGACGGGAGGGCCTGACGGGGCCTGACGCCGCCGCCACCGGGAATCGTGGCACCGGCGATGGCACCGAAAACCTGCCGCAGGGATGCAGTCCGGCCAGCCCAGGCAACGGCAGGGCGGTCTCGATCTGGGCAGTCCGGTTGGATCACCGCGTTGCTCTGCCTTTGCAAGGCGGGGGTTAGGGGTTCGATTCCCCTCGTCTCCACCGCAGCGGCCGGCTGTCGTCCGAACGACGAGCAGACGGTGATCTCCTCCGGCCTGACCATCACGGCGGTCTTGATCAGCGATACCGTGTTTGCTCGTCGGCAGCACGCGCTCGCCTAACCAAGTCCTCCCACCCCGCAATGTCCTGCAACGACCCGTGAAGCAATGCGTAGCGCCGGTGCGGCAGGACGATCAGCGGACCGCGTGCCACTTCACCAGGAAGCGGAACATCCGAGTAGCCCTCCCAGAGGCAGAAGTAGCCGTCCTGTGGAGTGGAAGTGAACGACTCCAGCACGCGTATCGCCCGCCGCGCCTGCCAGATGTCAGACGGTGGTCGTCGGGCCTGGGTTCCGCAGCTGTCCTCGGGTGAAAGTGCCCGAATAGGGGGCCTGAGCTGGGCAAACGGGTGCTGGCCTGGTGACATGTCGTGTCACTAGGCGCGGGTGTTGTGCCTGGTCAGCGTGTTGTGGGTTGCTCGGCGTTGAGGTCGAGGATCCGCGGTGGCAGGGTGATGTCGAGGGCGGTGTGCAGTCGCCGAACCTCGGCGCTGGGCTGGGTGGTCTGGCGGAACAGCCCGGCCGGGCCGGTGAAGGTGCCGACGTGCAGGCGTTGCAGCTCGGCGCGGGCACGGGGCCAGGTGGTGGTCGTGTCGGGGGTGCTGGCGCGGGTCTCGACGATGCGGGCCAGCAGCAGCGCGAGCCAGCAGAGCAGGATGTGGGCGCGGATGCGGTCTTCGAGCCGGTGATAGACCGGGCGCAGGTCTAGGACCTGCTTCATGTCCCGCCAGCCGCGTTCGACCTCGAGCAGCTGCTTGTAGCCCAGTGCGATGTCCTCGGTCGTGAGGTGGGGGTCGGAGGTGCGCAGCAGGTACTTCCCGTCGAGCTTGGCGTCGGCGGTGATCTTCGCGGCGTCCACGCGTAGCAGCCCGCCCGGCGTGACGCGTAGGAACCGGTTCAGGCCGGGCTTGGTGGAGATCACCCCGCGCAGCTCGGCCCGCTTCGTCGGCGTCAACCGATCCGAGCCGGCGATCATGTTTTCGAGTCGATCGACGAGGTTCGCGCGGACGGCGGCGTCACGATCGGTCGCGTCGGGGTTGTGGCAGACCACGAACCGCTCCGTGGTGGAGATCTTGACCTCCTTCACCCGCAGGTTCGCGCTCACCTCCTGGTAACGGCCTTGCCGGGCCATGGCGGCGGTCGCCTCGGGCGAGCCGGAGCGGAGCTTCTCGCCCAGGATGTAACCGCCACCGCCGGCGCTCAGGTGCCGGCGGTTCGCCGCCGAGGTGAACCCGCGGTCGGCCACCCAGATGACCTTGCCCAGCGTCCAGCCCCGCAGGTCGTCCTTGACCTGGCGGATCAACGGGGAGTCGGAGGTGTTGCCCGGCCAGCACCACACTCGCACCGGGATCCCATCGCGAGTGACGGCCATGCCGACCACGACCTGCGGGAGGTCCTCGCGGGAGTCCTTGGACTTGCCGCGGCTGCGGAACCCGGCTCGGCCGGTCGCGCCCGCCGGCGCCTGGCCATCGTCGGCCGGCTCGATATCGGCTGCAACGTCGGGACCGACATCGTTCTCGACGCAACGGCCGTGCTCGTCGCGCCAGCGCGGCGAGTCGGTGTCCTCGGTCTCGAAGTAGGTGGAGGTGGTGTCGAAGAAGATCAGATCCACTTCGAGGTTGAGCAGGTGCGCGACCGCGTCGAACACCCCGCGAGCGAGGTTCTTCGACCGCGATCAACCAGTCCATCGCCCGGTAGCAGGCGTCGTCAGACACCGCGTCCAGACCGGGCAGCGCCACGTCGTGGGCCACCCAACTGGTGGCGGCCAGCTTCGACGACGGCGCCAGCGCCCGGTTCGCGACCAGGGCGAACAGCACCCGCTCCACCACCGGATCCCGCCGGGTCCCGGCCGCGAGCCGGCGCAGCAGGGCGTCGATCCCGAGCCGGTGCCACAGCCCGTCGAGCAACCACGCCCCGCCCAGCGGGCGCGACTCGACGAACTCCAGCCCAGCCACCCCGACCGGGCGAGCCCGATCCGGGCCCGCCGCGCTCGCCTCGACACCCACGACCCGGGTCAGGGCGGCGATCAGGCGTTCGATCGCGGCCCGGTCGAGCCGATCAGCCCGACCGAACGAGTACAGCACCTTCGTCCGCGCCGTCTTCGCCACCGGGTCCCACTCGTTGTGCGCCAACTGCAGGTAGGACACCTTCGACCCGTCCCGGTTCCGCCGGGTCGACGTACGCACGAACACGCCACCAGACCTTACACGATCACCAGCAGCTCACAGCGCCCGACGCAGCGAAGTCGTGTTACTAGGGTTTCGCCGCGCTGGACCAGACCTCACCGCGCTGACCTGCACCAACACCCGTGATCATGCACCAGATCACACGTTAGCTGCGGAACCCGGGTCGGGACGTGGCGCATCCGCTTCGGCTTGTCCGGGCGCAACGGGATCAGGGATGAAGCGAACTCGAGCGTACGCCTCGTAGCCCGACGGACCGAAGCAGATCAACTGCATCGCCTCGGTATCGGATTCCGCGATCCAGGTCGCCGGAGCCACGTCGGAGCAGTATTCAAGACTCATCGGAGGCGGCTGGCTACGAAGCCGGCTTGCGAGTACGCGCTATTCTTGGACACCTGCAGGACGCAAGCAACGCTCCGCCCTCCTGCCGTCGGAAATCGCCGCACTGCATTCTGTGTCACGGAACGTAGCAGAAACGTCGCTTGATCATACCGCTGCTTGCTCGTGTCTACCTGGCCCTCGACGTCCACGTCAACGTTCGTTGACTGACGTACACCCGGGCGCCGCGTGACTCGGCGGTGGACGAGGTCGAGCGGCGGATGCGGGAGCTGCTGCGGAGCTATCCGCCGATGCCGGCAACGGCGATCGCCGAGCGGATCGGGTGGACCCGCGGGGTCGATCGTGTTCAAGCAGCGGGTCCGGGGAGCTGCGCCCGGTCTACCTGCCGGCGGACCCGGCCGGGCCGACCCAGGGGGTGGTCGGGGAGATCTGCCAGCAGGATCTGTGGTTCCCGCCGAGCGAGCTGCCGGTCGGATACTGCGGGTGGTGGATCCCGGGGAGGATCTGCACCGGCGGGTGCGCCGCGACCGGGTCGGGCTGTTCGGGTGCGGGAGACGACGGGACCGCTGCTCGGCCCCTGCCGGGACTTTCAGTTGGGCCACCAGCGCGGGCGGCGACTTGGCCGTTGACGCCACCCGCGACACCGACGCCACGTCGCCCGTCGCCGACCGGACCGGCGCCCCGACCGGCCACAACCGTGGTCACTGGAGTGACCACGGTTGCGGCTCGTCGTCAGTGGGGAAGATCGGTGCCCTGCCCGTCGGTGTGCGTCACCCGCCGGTCGCGGTGGGCTCGGCAGCGAGACGGGCCACTCGGTCCTTGGTGGGCCAGCGGACCTGGTGTGCCCAGCCGGCCTTCTCCAAGGCCCAGATGACCCGGGCGGACATGTCGAGCTGGCCGGGCTGCACGCCGTGGCGGGCACAGGTGGGGTCGGCGTGGTGCAGGTTGTGCCAGGACTCGCCCATCGACAGGACGGCGAGCGGCCAGAAGTTGGTGGCCTTGCCCGGCGCGGTGAACGGGCGCTCGCCGACCATGTGGCAGATCGAGTTGATCGACCAGGTGACGTGGTGCAGCACCGCGACCCGGACCAGGCCGGCCCAGAAGAACGCGGTCAGCGCGCCCCACCAGGACATGGTGATCAGTCCGCCGAGCACCGCCGGGGCGAGCAGGCTGACCGCGGTCCACAGCGGGAACTGGCGGCTGATCCGCGAGATGTCCCGATCGGCGAGCAGGTCCGGGGCGAACCTGGCGGCGTTGGTGCGGTCGCGGCCGAACAGCCAGCCCAGGTGGGCGTGGAAGAAGCCCTTGGCCAACCCGATGGGACCGGTGCCGTGCAGCCAAGGCGAGTGCGGGTCGCCCTCCCGGTCGGTGTAAGCGTGGTGGCGCCGGTGATCGGCCACCCAGGTGATCACATCGCCCTGAAGGGCGAGGCTGCCGGCGATCGCGAGCCCGTTGCGCAGCCCGCGGTTCGCCTTGAACGCGCGGTGGGTGAAATAGCGGTGGAACCCGACGGTCACCCCGAGCCCGGACAGGAAGTAGAAGCCGACGGCGAGGCCGACGTCGAGCCAGCTCAGGCCCCAGCCCCAGGCCAGCGGCACCGCCGCGGCCAGGGCGAGCATCGGAACCAGCGTGAACACGTACACCAGGGCGGCCTCACCGGTGGGGCGCCGCCCGTCGAGCACGGGTTTGGCGCCACGGGCGGGGGGCGCGAAGGTGGTTACAGCGGTCATGGGTCGGCGGTTCTCCTCGGTACGAACGGGGACTGCAGGGAACGGACACCGCGGCAGGTTGCGGTGCACCCGGGTTTCAGAGATCGTCTCGCCACCCGCAAGGATCGGTGCAGCGAGCCGCTCCTATAGATCTACCCGGACGCCCGAACACCTACTCCCCCGGCGCGGGTGAGCACCGACACCGACGCCGGCGGACATCTCGTGCCTCCCAGGCGATGGTCTGCCGGAGCACCGCGCGGTCTGCAGGACCCCCGGTACCGCCATCGGGCTGGAGGCACCCGCCGCGGCGCCTCGTTCCGAGGGAGGAACGAGGCGCCGGCAGATGGTGCCAGCCCGTTTCCTAGGCGATGGAACGGACGTTCGACCGGTCTGCGGCCGTATCACGTGCCTGCGGCTCGGTGACCATGGCGCGCAGCAGCAGGCCGCCGTGCAGCTTCACCACTCGCGAAGCCAGTGTCGTGAAGTACCGGTAGCCCGCGCGCGGGTCGAGGAACGTCTGAGGGCTCACGTCGAACGCGGCCCGGACGACATTGCGCACCAGCTCGGGCGGGCTCGGCTGGTCCAGCCACGCGGGCCCGGCAGCGCCGCGCGGACCCTGCTCTCCCGGAAGCCCGACGGGTCCGGCGCGACCGGCCGGGCCCTGCGGCCCCTGCGGACCCTGCGGACCGGCGATGCCCGGGGCACCGACCTGACCCTGCTCGCCCTGCCGGCCCTGCAGGCCGCGCTCGCCCCGCTCGCCGGTCTCTCCGATGACCCCACGCTCACCCTGAGCGCCGGGCAGGCCCTTCTCGCCCTTCTCGCCCTCTTCGCCCTGCGGGCCACGCGGCCCGGGCAGACCCCGCTCGCCGGCGGCGCCGCGCTCGCCCGGAAGCCCGTGGGCGCCCTGCTCGCCCGGGCGTCCCGTCGAACCGGGAGCGCCCTTCGGGCCCTGCTCGCCGGTGAGGCCGTCGGGTCCCTTGTCGCCGCGCTCGCCCGCGGGGCCGACGGGCCCCTTGGGTCCCTTGTCGCCGGGCTCGCCTGCGGGGCCTGCGGTGCCCTTGGGTCCCTTTTCGCCGTGCTCGCCTGCGGGGCCTGCGGTGCCCTTGGGTCCCTTGTCGCCGTGCTCGCCCGTCGGGCCTGCGGTGCCCTTGGGTCCCTTGTCGCCGTGCTCGCCCTGCTGTCCTGCCGGGCCCGGTGCGCCCTTGGTGCCCCGGTTGCCCTCTGCTGGACCGTCCTGCGCTGTAGCCATACGGAAGTTTCCGCCTCTCACGTGCTTGGGGCGTGGTTCGCTGCTGCTCGACCACTCACGGATGTCGATTGCGCGAGGGCGGAGCGCGCCATGAACAGCGCCGCTTCGCCCCCTCCTGCCGCCCGTCGGTACCGGTGCGGCATCTGCCTGTGCCCGACCATCGGGGTACGGGCCCGCCGTTGCGACCGCGTCGCGCCGGCTATTGCTGAGGTACCCCTGACCGGGTACCGCTAACAGTTCTGGCGCGCGGACGCACGTCACACCTTCCGCCGACACCGGAGCCGGGCGCGCCTCGTGTCGCCGAGCATCTCCGGAAGCCGCCGTGGTTCCGTCCCTCGAGCGCGCCGACCGTCGACGGGCCCGGGAACACGGCCGGTGAGGACCGGGTGCCGCGCGGGTCCGCACCACTTTCCGCGCCCAGGCCTCGCTCAGTAGGCTGCGCCAATGATCCTCATCAACGTGAAGTTCCCTGTACGCGCGGACCGGACCGACGAGTGGGAGAAGCTCTCGGCGGAGTACTCGCGCGCCGTCAACGCCGAGGAGGGCTGCCTGTTCTTCGAGCTGTCACGCAGCGTCGACGACCCGAACGTCTGGGTCTGCGTCGAGGGGTTCCGGGACGCCGAGGCCGGCCAGGCGCACACGAAGACGGAGCATTTCGCGTGGTTCGTCGAGAAGGCGCCCGACCTCGTCTCCGACAACCCGAGGATCATCTACGTCGAAGCCCCGCAGGTGGACGGCTGGGGCCCGATGGGCGAGATCAGCCCGCGCTGACCCACCGACGGCGAGAGGCCCGACGGTGATCCGTCGGGCCTCCCCAAGCGGTGCGTGCGGTCAGCCGAGGGGTCCGCTCACGCCCTCGGACGCGCCGGACATCAGCTCGCCGGCGATGGCGGACGTGTCACCGGCCGGGGGCGGCCCCACCTGCACGTCGGGCATGGTGAACGAGGGCATCTCCGGGACGCCGCCCGTCTCGCTGTCCGGGCCGACGTTGACCACCGGCGCGAAGGACTCCGGACCGGCGCCCTCGGGCAGCTCCGCGGTGCGCAGCGCGGTCGGCGACTCCATGTCGAGGACGTCCGCCGACGGCAGTTCGAACGCGAACGGCTCGGGGAGCTCCGCGGCACCGACCGACGGGGACTCGCCGAGTTCGGCCAGCATCCCCTCCAGTTCGCCCACCTCAGGGGCGGCGGGTGCCTCGAGCGCGTCCGGGCCCGGCAGGGCCGGAGCCTGCGGCGCGGCGAGGGCGGGAGCGGCGAGGCCCGCTCCGAGCGCCGCGATGCCGGCGGCAGCGGCGGTGGTGCGGAGCCCGCGAGCAAGGCTGCTCATGGAGAACTTCCTTCCGGATCAGGTCAGGGTCGAGGATGACTTCTGGAACAACGACCACCGCCCCGCCGAGTTGTGCGCCGACCCGTCCTCCGGTGGTGGTTCACTCGGTCCGGTGAGCAGGAACGCCCAGGTCATCGCCCGTTCACCGAAGGACATGGCGCAGTGGCTGTGGCGCGGCCCGTCCGAACACCCGACCCGCCATCATCGCGGTGTGCACACCTACGGCAGGCGCGGCGCCGCGGTCGGCACCGGGTTCGGTGTCGGCATCGGGGCGACGGCGGTCGGGATCGGCTGGTTCTACTCCAACGTCCTGCTCGACCCCACGCCGCAGGCGGTGTGGCCCGAACGCGTCCTCGCCGTCGACCGGGTCGCCGCCACGGTGACGCTCGCCCCGAGCCGGCTCGCCCTGCAACCCGGCGTGTGGGGGCTGCGCTGGCCCGAGGGGCTCGCCGTCATCGGGCCGGTGGCGCGTGCCGGGCGGCGCGCGGTGGTCCGCCCGCTGCTCGAGGGTCCGGCGCCGCCCGCGCCCGCCGGCGCGGTCCTCGACGCCGGGCCGTGGGACCCCGATCCCGGGGCCCGCGGCCTCGAGTTCTCGGACGTGTGGGTGGCGACGCCACTGGGGCCCGCCCCGGCATGGGACGTGCCGGCCGCCGGCGACGTCCGGGTGGTGGCGGTGCACGGCCGCGGCGGCACCCGGCGCGAGGCCCTGCGGATCCTGCCCGCGCTGCACCGGGCCGGCTTCCCGGTGCTCGTCGTCTCCTACCGCAACGACGCCGGTGCGCCGCCGAGCCCCGACGGGCGCTACCACCTCGGCGACACCGAGTGGGAGGACATCGAGGCCGGCGTGCGCCACGCGCTGGCCGGGGGTGCCCGCCGGGTCGTCCTCTACGGCTGGTCGATGGGCGGTGCCGTCACCGGCGCGTTCCTCGACCGCTCGCCGCTGGCCCGCCACGTCGCCGCTGTGGTCTGGGACGCCCCCCTCGTCGACTGGCGCGCGACCCTGCGCCAGCAGGCCCGCAACCGGCGCCTGCCCCCGCTCCTGACGCCGTTCGCGACGCGGATCACGAGCCGGCGCATCGGCATCGACTTCGACCGTTTCGACCTGCGCGCCCACCCGCCCTCGGTGCGCCCACCGACGCTGCTCGTGCACAGCAGCGGCGACACCGCCGTGCCCGTCGCCGCGAGCCGGGCGCTCGCCGCCGCCGCGCCGCGGCTGGACTGGCCGCTGCGCTACGTCGAGGTACCCGACGCCGAGCACACGGGCTCCTGGAACGCCGATCCCGACGCCTACGAACGCCTCGTGACCGGGTTCCTCACCGAGCACGCCCGGTGACCCGGGCGGGCCGCCTGCGTGGGCGGGCCCGGTGCGGGGCTGGCACGATGGAGCCCGTGACCGACCCAGGCAACTCGAAGAACACCGCGGTGCTGCGGACCTCCGAGGGCGACATCAGGATCACCCTGTTCCCCGACCACGCCCCGAAGACGGTGGCGAACTTCGTCGGGCTCGCGGACGGCAGCGCCCGCTACACCCAGCCCAACGCCAGCGGTGGCGACTCCGGCCCGTTCTACGACGGCTCGGTGTTCCACCGCGTGATCAGCGGCTTCATGATCCAGGGTGGCGACCCGACCGGCACCGGCCGCGGCGGCCCCGGCTACCAGTTCGAGGACGAGTTCCACCCCGACCTGCGGTTCGACCGGCCCTACCTGCTCGCGATGGCGAACGCGGGGCCCGGCACCAACGGCTCGCAGTTCTTCATCACGGTCGGGCCGACGCCGCACCTCAACCGCAAGCACACGATCTTCGGCGAGGTCGCGGACGCGGAGTCGCGCGCCGTCGTCGACGCGATCGCGGGCACCACCACCGACCGCTCGGACCGGCCGCTCAGGGACGTCGTCATCGAGCACGTCGAGTTCACGGCCTGACCTTGTCCCACCCCGCCGGACCTCCGCCGCATCCGGGCGGCCCGCCCGCACAGGCGGTCTGCGTCCGGCACCCGGACCGGCCGACCGGCCTGCGCTGCACGCGCTGCGACCGGCCGGCCTGTCCCGAGTGCCTGCGCGAGGCGTCGGTGGGCCACCAGTGCGTCGACTGCGTCGGCGAGGTCCGCCGCACCGGCCGGCGGGCCACCACGGTGGCCGGCGCGGAGCCCGGCGCGCGCCCGGTCGTGGTGCCGATCCTCATCGCCGTCAACGTGGTGGTCTTCGCGCTCACCGCCGTGCAGGCGGGCAGCGGGCAGCGCAACGACGTCTCCGCGTTGTTCGAGGCGTGGGAGCTGGTGCCGGGCCTCGTCACGGCCGGGGAGTGGTGGCGGATCCTCACCTCGGGTTTCCTGCACTTCGGGCTGATCCACCTGGCGTTCAACATGCTCGCACTGTGGATCCTCGGCCGTGACGTCGAGACGGTCCTGGGGCGCGGGCGGTTCCTCGCCGTGTACCTCATCTCGATGCTCGGCGGTTCCGCGGCGATCATGCTGATCTACGGGGCCGGCGCCACCGTGGCCGGTGCCTCCGGTGCCGTCTTCGGCGTCATGGGCGCGCTCGTGGTGGTGCTGCGCCGCCTGCGCATGCCACCCGGGCCCGCGCTGGGGATCATCGCGATCAACGTGGCGATCGGGTTCCTGATCCCGGCGATCTCCCTGACGGCCCACGTCGGCGGCCTGCTCGCCGGTGCCGCGGCCACCGTGGCACTGGTCTACGCCCCCGCCCGCAATCGCACCACCGCCCAGGCGGCGGCACTCGGGGCCCTCACCCTGGTGGTGCTGGCGCTGATCGCGGTCGGCGCGTTCGTCCTATGACGCGCCGACCCCGTCGAGCTGTCCACAGGGGTTGTCCACACTGGGGATGACTTACAGCGGTGTCGTTACCGTTGGTCAGCGCCACCGCATCGTCATCAGCAGGCCGACGACGATGAGTGCGAAGCCGATCAGGAAGTTCGCCGCGCCGAGCTCGTACATGAAGTCGATCCGGTCGCCGGCGAGGTAGTTGACCACCAGCCAGGCGAGTCCGGCCAGCATCAGCCCGAGCATCACGACCACGTACACCGGATGCGTCGGACCCGCGACCTTCGCCGGGACGCCGCCGCCGGCCTTCGGCGGCGGGGTGTAGGTGGCCTTCTTCCGGACCTTGGACTTGGGCATGAGCGACCTCGCGAGACGATGCTGCCGCCCGGGCGGGTTCCCGGGCTCCTCGTGCCACGGTAGCGCGACGCCCGCGCACCGCCCGCCCCCGGCAGGGGCGTCAGGTGTGCGCGGTGAGCTGCGCGGTCTCGGCGGTGAGCGCGTCGACCAGTGCCGGCTCCACCGGGTACCCGGCGCCGGCCATCCAGTTCGCGAGCATCCGGTGCCCACCCTGGGTGAGCACGGACTCGGGATGGAACTGCACGCCCTCGACGGGCAGCTCGCGGTGCCGCACGGCCATGATCAGCCCGCCGTCGGTGCGGCCGGTGACCTCCAGGACGTCCGGCAGCGTGTCCGGCCGGATCGACAGCGAGTGGTAGCGCGTGGCGACGAACGGGCGGGGCAGCCCGGCGAGCACGCCCTCGCCGTCGTGGTGCACCAGGGAGGTCTTGCCGTGCAGCAGCTCCGGCGCCCGCTCCACGACGCCGCCCCAGGCCACCGCGATCGCCTGGTGGCCCAGGCACACCCCGAGCAGCGGCAGGCCCGCGTCGGCGCTGCGGCGGATGACGTCGATGCTGGCGCCCGCCCGCTCCGGCGTACCGGGCCCGGGGCTGACGAGCACGCCGTCGACCCGGCGCAGCTCGTCCGGGTCCACCTCGTCGTTGCGCCGGACGACGGTGTCCGCCCCGAGCTGGGCGAGGTACTGGACGAGGTTGTAGACGAAGCTGTCGTAGTTGTCGACGACCAGGACGCGCACCGTCAGTTCCCGAACACCCCGCCGCCGAACTCGCCGACGGTGAGGATGATCAGCTGCCCGGACGGGGCGGACGGGTCGGGCTGGGTGGTCTGCTCCAGCACGATGTCGTCCTGGTCGCGGTCGGTGACGGGTTGGCGCTGCTGGCGGATGTCGTCGAGCGCGAACCCGGCGTCACGCAGGATCCGGACGGCGTCGTCGAGCTCCTCCCCGCGCACGTCCGGCACGTCGTTGCCGGTGCCGATCTGCAGCGTGACGGTGGAGCCGAGCTCGGCCTGCGTACCCGCAGCCGGGTCGGTGCCGACCACCACGCCCTCCTCACCGCCCTCGACGTCCTGGCGGGTGACCGCGAAGCCGGCGTCCTCCAACGCCTGCTGCGCGGCGTCCGGCTCCTGACCGGCGACCTCCGGGATCGCCGCCGTGGTGGGCTCGACCCCGATCACGACGGCGACCGCCGAGCCGGCGGGCACGGTCTCGCCCGGCCCCGGCGTGGAGCTGACGATCTTGCCGACCAGGTTCGCATCGGAGGTCGCCTCCTCGGTCTGCGCGCCGAGCGTCAGGCCGAACCGGGCGAGCAGGTCCTGCGCCGCGGCGGGCTCCAGGCCGGCGAGCTGCGGCACGTTGGTCTCCGCCGGGCCCGACCCGACGAACACGGTGATCTCCGCGCGCTCGACGACGGACGTGCCGACCGGGGGGTTCGTCTCGACCACGAGCCCCAGCTGTTCGGGCGGCGACTCCCGCGGCTGCGCCACCGGCCGCAGGCCCGCGCCGATCAGCTGGTTGAGCGCGTCCTGCTCGGGCGCGCCGATGACGTTCGGGATGGTGACCTGCTCGGGTGCCGCCGGACCGCTCAACAGGATGTAGGCCACGAAGCCGACGAGCGCCAGCGCCACCGCGGCCGCGATGCCGAGCGCCACCCTGCGGCCCGTGCGCGGCGGCGGGTCCTCGTCCTCCCAGTCGTGCACGACCTGCGCGGCGGCCGCGCGGCGGCCACCGGCGCCGTTGATGCGGCGGGTGGCGCCGGTGGCCGGGCCGGCGCCCGCGGCGAGCATCGCGGTGCGTTCGTCCTCGCTCAGCACGGCCGGGGCCAGCGGCGACTGCCCGTTGCGTACCCGCACCAGGTCGGTGCGCATCTCGGCGGCGCTCTGGTAGCGGTTCGCCGGGTTCTTCGACAGCGCCTTGAGCACCACCGCGTCGAGCGCGGGCGGGATCTGCGGGTTGAGTTCCGAGGGCCGCCGCGGGTCCTCCCGCACGTGCTGGTACGCGACGGCCACCGGGGTGTCGCCGGTGAACGGAGGCTCGCCGGTGAGCAGCTCGAACAGCACGCAGCCGGCGGCGTAGACGTCGCTGCGGGCGTCCACGGCCTCCCCGCGCGCCTGCTCGGGCGACAGGTACTGTGCCGTGCCGATCACGGCGGCGGTCTGCGTGACGTTCTGCCCCTCACCCAGCGCGCGGGCAATGCCGAAGTCCATGACCTTGACCGCGCCCCCGAGCGTGATCATCACGTTCGCCGGCTTGACGTCGCGGTGGATGATCTGGTGACGGTGGCTGAAGTCCAGCGCCGCGCACACGTCGGCCATCACCTCGATGACCTTCTGCTGGGTCATCGGCCCGGTGGTCTTGACGATCTCCCGCAGCGTCTGCCCGTCGACGTACTCCATGACGATGTAGGGCAGCGGCCCGAACTCGCTCTGCACCTCGCCGGTGTCGTAGACCGCGACGATCGCCGGGTGGTTCAGCGCGGCGGCGTTCTGGGCCTCCCGGCGGAACCGCATCTGGAACTGCGGGTCCCGGGCCAGGTCGGCCCGCAGGACCTTGATCGCGACGTCGCGCCCGAGCCGGGTGTCCATCCCGCGGTGCACCTCGGACATGCCGCCGTAGCCGAGCGGCTCGCCCAGCTCGTAGCGCTCGGACAACAGTCGGGGGGTCGTCATCGCGTCCGGTTCCTGAGGGGTCCGATGTATCGGGTCATGATGCCGTGGCTCGTCGCCCGGTGGGGTGGCGTGCGACGCCTTCGAGCGCCGGAATGCCGGAATGAGCAGTTCACCGGACACCTCCCGTGACGAGCACCGGGCCGAAGGACCGACCGGGAACCGTCGATCGGGCTCCGGCGTCCTCCCGGCTCAGCACGGTACCCGCCCGGGTGTCGCCCGCGGGCCCGCCCAGGGCTTCGGTTGTATCACCCTCCAGGCCACGCACGACGTACCAGCCCAGGAGCAGTGCGGCCGCGGTGAGCAGCAGGAACACGATCAGCAGAAGGGTGTGGCCCAGACCGCGGGCCGGGGCGATCCGCAGGGGCGCGGTGCCGGGCGAGGAGGCGGCCGGGGGCCGCGCGCGTGCCCGGCGGGCCGGGTCGGAGCCGGTACGCACGCCGTCCGTGGCGCCGCGCTCGGCGGCCGCGGGCCAGCCGGTGGACGGCGCGGCCGGGCGGGCGCCGCCCGACGCGGTGGTGCCGGCGCCCGTCGTGCCGGTGGCGGGTCGCGGCTCCACCGCGGTGCTGCCGCTCGCGCCGGCCGGCAGCGGGACGGGCTCCCCGCGGCGCAGCGCGGCCACCGCGGCGGCGAACTCGCCCCCGGTGGCGTACCGGCGCGCCGGATCCTTCACCAGCACCGCGTCCACGAGCTCGCGGACGGCGGCCGGCAGCGTCTCGGGCAGCGGCGGCGGGGCGTCGCGCACCTGCATCAGCGCGACCGTGATCGCGCTGTCCGCCCGGAACGGGCGGTGCCCGGCGAGGCACTCGTACCCGACGACGCCCAGCGAGTAGACGTCGCCCGCCGGGCCGGCGTCCTCCCCGCTGGCCTGCTCGGGGGCGATGTAGTGCGCGGTACCCATCACCATCCCCGAGCGCGTGACCGGCACGGCGTCGGCAGCCTTGGCGATGCCGAAGTCGGTGAGCTTCACCCGCCCGTCGGTGCGGAGCAGGATGTTGCCGGGCTTGACGTCGCGGTGCACCACCCCGCGCTCGTGTGCCGCCTGCAGCGCGTGCGCGCTCTGCTCGAGCACGTCGAGGGTGTCCTCGACGCCGAGCGGGCCGCGCCCGATCCGCGCCGACAACGGCTCGCCGCGCACCAGCTCCATCACGAGGTAGGCGATCCGTGAGCCGTCGTCGCCGTCCTCGCCGTAGTCGTGCACGGCGGCGATCCCCGGGTGGTCCAGCGCGGCCACCGTACGTGCCTCGGCCCGGAAACGGTGCAGGAACTCCGGGTCGTCGGAGAGCTCCGCGCGCAGCACCTTCACCGCGACGCTGCGCCCCAGCCGCTCGTCGGAGGCCTCCCAGACCTCACCCATCCCGCCGACCGCGATCCGACGGCCCAGCACGTAGCGCCCGGCGAGCTGCTCCCCGGCCGCGATCGTGCTCACGGCCCGGCTCCGCTGCCCCCACGCCC
>DATLGI010000237.1:0-37558 GCA_035540535.1 Pseudonocardia sp. | reverse complement strand
GTCCAGGTCCTCGGCACGGCAGCAGTCTGCCGCACCCGCCGGGCCGGGCGGTCAGCCGACCTTGTGCAGCCACTTCACCGGCGCGCCGTCACCGGCCAGTCGGAACGGCTCGAGCGCGGCGTCCCACGCGGATCCGAGCAGCTCGCCGATCCGAGCACCCACCCGGTCGGCCGGCGCCTCGCCGAGCAGGGCCCGCAGCTGGTCCTCGCCGACGACGATGTCACCGTTCGCGCTGGTGCGCCCGCGCCACAGGCCGAGGGTCGGGACGAAGCAGAACCGCTCGCCGTCCACGCCGGGGCTCGGCTCCTCGGTGACCTCGAACCGCAGCATCGGCCATGCCCGCAGCGCACCGGCGAGTGCTCCCCCGGTGCCCGCCGGGCCCATCCACATGATCTCCGCCCGGAGCTGCCCTGGAGCGGCGCCCTGCGGTGTCCACTCCAGCGCGACGCGCGTGCCGAGGACGCCGGCCAGTGCCCACTCGACGTGCGGGCAGACCGCAGTCGGCGACGAGTGGACGAAGACCACCCCGCGTGTGCTCACTGCAGACCTCCGCTGTCGACGAGGAACGTCTTCCCCTACGTCCTCGACGCGCGCGGCTGCTCGTGCGTCCGGGCGTGCGCCCGGTGGTATGCCGGCAGTCTGCCCCATCCGCAGGAGTGCGGCCAGCGTCGACCCGGCGTGTCGGCGCCGGCGGGTCACCGACCGGTGACGGCCCCGCCGTCGACGAACGTGTTGCCGTCGAGCAGGGCCCCGACGGCCACCCGCAACGGCGCCCGCCCGGCGTCGCGGCCGAACCGGTTGTCGACGATCCGCACCCCGCCGCCGTCGGCGGCCGCCACGTCCTGGGCGACGGTGTACTCCCCGCCACCCAGGACGTTGTCGCGGATCACGACCTCGCGCTCGCTGCCGGCGCCGGGCGGCGCGACCAGCACGGCCGCGTGCCGCCCCGGCCCCGTCCCGACGTCCACCCGGTTGCCCTCGACGAGCGCGCCGCCGCGCGGGCCGATCAGCCGCAGCGCCGTCACCGGCGGGCCCCCGACGGGTGGGGTGAAGGCGTGCAGCGTGCTGTTGCGCAGGATCGCCCGGGTGCCGAGGTGGGCGCCGTCGCCGGTCACGCGGGTGACCTCGATGCGCTCGGCCGTCCAGCGATCGGTGCCGATCGCCGCGGCCCGGAACGCCCCCGTGACCGTCGTGTCCTCGATCCGGACCGAGCCGGCGGGGGTCGTCCAGATCCCGTATGCGGCACTGCCGTCACCGGTGACCCGGCTACGGCGCACCACCACGTCGGCGGCGTCCACCACGATGCCGCCCCGGACGTCCCAGCCGTCGAGCACCGCGCCCGGGGTGCGGACCACGATCGGGCCCGCCGGGCACAGGTCCACGCCCGGCGGCAGGCCGACGCCGTCCGGCTCGGGCGGCCGGTAGGGACCCGCGTCCGCGCACCGGGTGGCGTTCGCGGGCACCGGGGTGGGCTCCGGCGCCCCGCCGACCGAGGCGGCCGGCCCCGCGCCGCCCGCCTGCGTGACCAGGACGCCCGCCAGGGCGAGCACCGCCGCGAGGAGTGCCGGCCCGGCCCGCTGCGCCCCGGTCTGCTGCACGCCACGGAGCATAGGGCCGAATGGAGCAGCGCCGGCACCCCGGCATCGACGGGCGGTACCGGTGGTGTCACGGCGTGTAGCGCAGCACCCCGTCGACGACGGCGCCGTGCAGAGCCCCGCGCGCGACCAGGACGTCGAGGTGCGCCGCGGTCTCCAGCACCGCGAGCATCATGTTGAAGGGGTCGAGCTCGGCGAGCCGGCGCTCCCGCCGGGTCCAGGTCAGCACCTCGGCCACCTCCCGCGCGGTGTGGTGGCCGTCCCGGACCGCGGCCAGCGTCGCGTCCAGCCGGTGGCCGTGGTGATCGAGCAGCTCGTCCACCCGCTCGTGCACCTTCCGGCCCACCGGGCCGTGCGCGGGCAACAGCGCCGCGTCGGGCATCGCCCGCACCAGCTGCAGGGAGGCCAGGAAGTCGGCCAACGGGCTCGCCGGCGGCGCCGGCTCGAAACCGATCGACGGCGTGATCCGCGGCAGCACGTGGTCCCCGGCGAACAGCAGGCCGGCCCCGTCGTCGGCGAACACGACGTGCCCGCGGGTGTGCCCGGGCGTCGCGACGGCACGCAGACGCCGCTGCGGGGCCGGCGCGCGGCCGGACCTGTCGCCGCCGCTGACGGCACCACCCCCGGGGCCACCGCCCCGGGCTGCCGGGCCGTCGGAGCCGTTCCGGCCGGCCTGCGGGGCCCCCTCCCCCACCGCCACCTCCGCGCCGTCCGACAGCCACTCGTCGGGCTCCTCCCACAGGTCGGCGTCGGCACCCGAGGTGCCGCGCTCGGCGAGGCGCCGCGCGAGGTCCGCGGCCCCCGCGCGCATCAGGCGGGCGTGGTGCACGGCGCCGGGCGCCCGGCCCGGATCGTTCATCGCGGCGAGGTTGGGGCGTTCCGCGGCGCCGAGCAGCACCGGCGTGCCGAACTCGCGCCGCACCGCGACGGCCTGCGTGTAGTGGTCGCGATGCAGGTGGGTGACCAGGAACCGCCGCACGTCGCCGAGCCCGCACCCGAGCGCCCCGAGGGCGGCCACGAGCAGGTCCCGCGCCTGCGGCAGGGCCCAGCCCGCATCGACCAGGGTCCAGCCGGCACCGTCGGCCAGCGCGTAGACGTTCACGGCGCGCAGCCCGTCGTCCGGCAGCGGCAGCGGGACGCGGTACACGCCCGGCGCGCACCGGTAGACGCCCGGGGCCGTCCAGTCCAGGTCCGGCCCGTCGTCGGCGACGATCACCGCGGCGCCTCGGGCGCGGTGAACGCAGTGCCCGCGCCCGGCGTGGCGGTGCGGGCGGGCGGCACCTCGCGCACGGGGCCGCCGCTCGCCCGCGCGGCGCAGACCTCGACCGCGGCGTCGGTGGCCGTGTTGCTCACGTGGTCGACGTTAGCGTCCCGCCGGGGAACCCGAACGCGACGATCGGCGCCGGCGTGGCGGTGCGCAGCCCGTCGAGCACGGCCCGCTCGTGCGGGACGACGGGGTCGGGTAGCGCGTCGAGGGGGAACCAGCGCAGGTCGGCGGCCTTCTCCGGCTCGACCAGCCGCGGCTCGCCGGCCCACCGCCGGCACTCGAAGAAGAAGTCCACGCGCTCGTCGATCGGGCGACCGTTCCCGTGGGTGCGGTGCATCGCGGTGACCGCGACGAGATCGGCCGGGTCGATGACGATCCCGAGCTCCTCGGCGGCCTCGCGGCACGCCGCCCGGTGTACCGGCTCCCCCAGCTCGACGTGCCCGGCGGCCGCCGTGGCCCAGTGCCCGTCGCGGTATCCGGTGTTCCGCCGCAGCTGCAGCAGCACCTCGTCGCCACGGCGCAGCAGCACGTAGGCGGCGGGCACCACGCGGTAGCGGTCGCTCACGTCCGCGACCCTACGGCGGGTCGGTGCTCCCGTCGGGGAGCAACGGCCCCGCCGTCCCGTGCCCGGCCGGCTCCGCTCAGCTGCACCCGCTCGTGGACCCGCAGCCCTCGCAGAGGTAGCAGGAGCCGGCGGGCCGCATCTTGGTGCCGCACGTCATGCACAGCGGCGCGTCGGCGGCCTTGCCCAGGCGCAGCTCCAGCAGCTCCGTGGAGCTGCCGACCTCCACCGGTGCCGGCGCCGCACCCGGGCCACCGTCCGATGCCGAGGGCGCCGGGGTGGCGTCCACGGTGGTGCGCAGCGCCTCGAGGTCCACCTCGCTGTAGTTCTCGGCGACCTGGGCCGAGCGCTCGTCGGCCGAGAAGACGCCGAGCTGGGCCCGCTTCTCGTACGGGAGATGGTCGAGCGCGAGGCGGCGGAACAGGTAGTCGAGCACGCTCGTGGCGATCCGGATGTCCGGGTCGTCGGTCATGCCGGAGGGCTCGAAGCGCTGGTTGGAGAACTTCGAGACGTAGAACTCCAGCGGGATGCCGTACTGCAGGCCCACCGAGATCGACATCGAGAAGGCGTCCATGACGCCGGCCAGGGTGGAGCCCTGCTTGCCGAGCTTGACGAAGATCTCGCCGAGGCCGTCGTCCGGGTAGGAGCCGGCGGTGAGATAGCCCTCGGCGCCGCCGACGGTGAACGAGACGGTCTGGCTCGGCCGCTTCTTCGGCAGGCGCCGCCGTATCGGCCGCTGCTCCAGCGGAGCGGCCTGCTCCGCGCGGGCGTCCCCGCGGGCCTGCTTGCCGGCCGAGAGCGGCTGGCCGACCTTGCAGTTGTCACGGTAGATCGCCAGCGCCTTGAGGCCGAGTTTCCAGCCCTCGAGGTAGATCCGCTCGACGTCCTCGACGGTGGCGGCCTCCGGCATGTTCACGGTCTTGGAGATCGCGCCCGAGAGGAACGGCTGCACCGCGGCCATCATCCGCACGTGGCCCATCGGCGCGATGGAGCGCTCGCCCATCGCGCAGTCGAACACCTCGTAGTGCTCGGGCCGCAGGCCGGGCGCGTCCACGACGTGGCCGTGCTCGGCGACGTACTCGACGATCGCCTCGACCTGCTCGGGCTGGTACCGCAGCCGGCGCAGTGCCCGTGGCACCGTCTGGTTGACGATCTGCATCGAGCCGCCGCCGACCAGCTTCTTGAACTTGACGAGCGCGAGGTCCGGCTCGATCCCGGTGGTGTCGCAGTCCATCATCAAGCCGATGGTCCCCGTCGGCGCCAGTACCGAGGCCTGCGCGTTCCGCCAGCCGTTCGCCCGGCCGATCTCGAGGCATTCCCGCCAGGTGATCGTGGCGAGCTTGTGGATCGACGCGCTGGCCGGGAAGGTGCGCACGTCGTCGTTGGCGGCGGCGTGCTTGCGCATCACGCGCTGGTGCCCCTCGGCGTTGCGCGCGTATCCCTCGTACGGCCCGACCACGCCGGCCAGCTCGGCCGACCGCTTGTAGGCGGCCCCGGTCATCAGCGAGGTGATCGCCGCGGCCACGGAGCGGCCGCCCTCGGAGTCGTAGGCGTGGCCGGTGGCCATCAGCAGCGCGCCCAGGTTCGCGTAGCCGATGCCGAGCTGCCGGAACGCGCGGGTGGTCTCGGCGATCGGCTCGGTCGGGAAGTCGGCGAAACAGATCGAGATGTCCATCGCGGTGATCACGAGCTCGACGGTCCTGCGGAACCGCTCGGCGTCGAACCGGTCCTCGGCGTCGACGAACCTCATCAGGTTCAGCGATGCGAGATTGCAGCTCGAATCGTCGAGGTGGAGGTACTCCGAACAGGGATTGGATGCCGTGATGCGCCCGGATTCCGGGCAGGTGTGCCAGTCGTTGATCGTGCCGTCGTACTGGACACCGGGATCGGCGCACGCCCAGGCCGCCTGGGCGATGCTGCGGAACAGCCCGCGCGCGTCGACGCGCTCGATCACCTCGCCGGTCATCCGGGCGCGCAGCCCGAACTCCGAGCCCTCCTCGACCGCGCGCATGAACTCGTCGGTGACCCGGACCGAGTTGTTCGCGTTCTGGTACTGCACGGAGGTGATGTCGGAGCCGCCGAGGTCCATGTCGAACCCGGCGTCGCGCAGCACTCGGATCTTGGCCTCCTCGCGGGCCTTGGTCTGCACGAACTCCTCGATGTCCGGGTGGTCGACGTCGAGGACCACCATCTTCGCCGCGCGCCGGGTGGCGCCGCCGGACTTGATGGTGCCCGCGCTCGCGTCGGCACCGCGCATGAACGACACCGGCCCCGAGGCGGTGCCACCGGAGGAGAGCAGCTCCTTCGACGAGCGGATGCGCGAGAGGTTCAGCCCGGCCCCGGAGCCGCCCTTGAAGATCAGCCCCTCCTCGCGGTACCAGTTGAGGATCGACTCCATCGTGTCGTCGACCGAGAGGATGAAGCATGCCGAGACCTGCTGGGGGCTCGAGGTCCCGACGTTGAACCAGACCGGCGAGTTGAAGCTGAACACCTGGTGCAGCAGCATCCAGGTGAGCTCGTGGGCGAAGACCTCGGCGTCGGCGTCCGTCGCGAAGTAGCCGTTCTCCATGCCGGACCGGTGGTACACCCCGACCACCCGGTCGATGAGCTGGCGCAGGCTCGACTCGCGGGTCGGCGAACCCACCGCGCCGCGGAAGTACTTGCTGGTGACGATGTTGGTGGCGTTCACCGACCAGAAGTCGGGGAACTCGACCCCGCGCTGCTCGAAGTTGACGGTGCCGTCACGCCAGTTGGTCATGACGACGTCCCGGCGCTGCCAGGTGACCTCGTCGTACGGGTGCACACCGGCGGTGGTGTGGATCCGCTCGATGGTCAGGCCCGGGGACCGGGTGCGCCCCGACCGCCCACCGGACTTCCGTCCGCGGCCGGATGCGCTGGTCCCGACGGTCTCGGTCATGCTCTCCCTCTCCCGCGGCGCAGGGGCTGGGGCCCCACGCCGCCGATCTGTTGGGTGCTGCCGTGCTGTGGAGCTGCGCGGGGCTACGACGCCGGCCGGGGCTCGTCGCCGAGGCGGCGCAGGTCGGCGATCTCCTTCTCGAAGTCCTCGATGGAGGAGAACGAGCGGTAGACGCTCGCGAAGCGGAGGTACGCGACCTCGTCGAGCTCGCGCAGCGGGCCGAGGATGGCGAGCCCGACCTCGTGGCTCGGGATCTCGGCGGCACCCGAGACCCGGACGGCCTCCTCGACGCGGTGCGCGAGCTGCTGGAGCGCGTCCTCGTCGACGGGCCGGCCCTGGCACGCCCGGCGCACGCCCCGCACCACCTTCTCGCGGCTGAACGGTTCGGTGACGCCACTGCGCTTCACCACGGCGAGGACGGCCTCCTCGACGGTGGTGAAGCGCCGCCCGCAGGCGACGCAGGCGCGGCGCCGGCGGGTGGCCTTGCCGTCGTCCACCTCGCGCGAGTCGACGACCCGGCAGTCCGAGTGGCGACAGAACGGGCAGCGCATCGGCCGGCCCCCCTCCTGGAACATCGCCACAACCCAAGCTGTGGGCGAACAACACGAGTGTAAGCACAACATGTAGGGGTCGGAAAGTCGAGACACCCCGCCGAGCCGATGACGTCCGAGGCCGCCGGCGGCGGGGTCAGCCTGCGGTCACCCGGAGCACCTGGCCGGGCGCCGGGCGCACCGAGGTGAGGGCGTTGCCCGTCGCGATCCGCTCGGCCAGCGCCGCCACCGACTCGCCGGACGCCCCCGGCGCGACCCGCCGGGCCACGTCCCACACCGTCTCGCCCGGCGCCACGGTGACGAGCACCGACCCCGACGGCTCGACGGCGACGCCCGGCGACGCGCCCGTCCCCCCGGATGTGCCCACCACCTGCGCGGGTGCGGCCGCGACGTCGGCCAGCAGGCCGAGCCCGATCACCACCAGCGCGGCCGCCACCGCGACCCCGGCACCCGCGGCCGCCCGCCGCACCCAGGCCGGCGCCCCAGCCGCCGGGGGCAGGCACGTCCGTGCCGGCCGTCGCGCGGGGGGACCCGTCCGGCCGCCGCTGCGCCCCCCACAGGCACCGCGGCCCGGTCCGGCCTCGGGACCGGCGCCGCGCGGCGGGCCCGGCCGGACGGGCAGGGGACCCCGTGCCGCCACCGCCCGGGCCCGCCGCGCGACGGGCCCGGCGCTCCCGGCGGAGGCGCCCGCCCGGGGCGCGGAGGCTCCCGACCCCGCCGGGCCCCGTTCCGCTCCCGGGTACCGCTCCAGCCGCTCCCGCTCCAGCCGCTCGCGCATGGCGCCTCCCCTTCCCGGCCCAAACAGGCGTTCGATCGAACGCACGTGCGATGTGTACCACCGGGCACCGACAGAATCGAGAAACACCCGCGTGTCGTTCGAACATGTGTTTGGCCGGTCGGGGCGACCCGGCTACCGTCGCGGGGAACAGGACACCCCTGCCGGGGTGGTCCGGCCGCGGGCCGGGTCGGACGGCCCGCCCGGCACACGAGGAGGCACCAGGACATGGCACGGGACGAACCCGGCTCCGGTGACGGCGCCGGCGAGGGCCACGCGGACGCGACGCCACCGGTCGCCCAGGTCAGCACGTTCCCCGACCCGCCGACCGATCCCGCCGGCCTGACCCCGCGCCAGCGCAGAGTGCTGGAGGTCATCCGCGACTGGGTGGAGCGCTTCGGCTACCCGCCCAGCGTGCGGGAGATCGGCGACGCGGTCGGCCTGACGTCGACCTCGTCGGTGCACCACCAGCTGCGCACGCTGGAGCGGAAGGGGTACCTGCGGCGCGACCCGAACCGCACCCGCGCCGTGAACGTGCGGGGACCCGAGGACCTCACCGCGGTCGTCGAGCCCACGGCGGACGACCCGGGGGCCGCCGGCGAGCCGGGCGAGCTGCGGGCGCACCGGCCCACCCCGGCGTTCGTCCCGGTGCTCGGCGACATCGCCGCCGGCGGGCCGATCCTGGCCGAGCAGGCGGTGCAGAGTGTCTTCCCGCTGCCGCGGGAGATCGTCGGCGAGGGCACGCTCTTCCTGCTCAACGTCCGGGGTGACTCGATGGTCGAGGCCGCCATCACCGACGGCGACTGGGTGGTCGTCCGGCAGCAGCCCGTCGCCGAGAACGGGGAGATCGTCGCCGCGATGATCGACGGCGAGGCCACGGTGAAGACGTTCAAGCGGCGGGACGGGCGGATCTGGCTGCTGCCGGCGAACCCGGCGTACGAGCCGATCCCCGGCGACGACGCCACGGTACTCGGCCGGGTGGTGGCGGTGCTGCGGCGGCTGTAGCCCACCGGCACGGCTCGGCGGCTCGGCGCGTGGCGGCGGGCCCGCGTCAGCGGCATCTCGCCCGGGTCACCGCCGACGCCGTGCGTGCAGCGCCGCCGCGGCGGCGAGCAGCGCCAGGGCCCCCGCGGCACCGGCCGCACCGAGGGCGGCCGGGAACCACTCGGGTCGAGCCGGTTGCGGTGCCGCCTGGGGGGCCTGCTCGCGCGGGGCGGCACTGTCCGGCCGCACCAGCGCCGCCGCGCCCGGCACGGCCCGCAGCTCCCCCCGGCGGCCGTCGCGGGTCTCCGAGGCGGACAGGAGGGTGCCGTCCGGCTCGAACGCGACGGCCTCGCCCTGCGGCTCGCCGGGCAGCGGCACCCGCACGGGGTCGGCGCGCAGCGCCGCGGCCAGGTCGCCGCCCGACCACGGGTAGAGCCAGGCGTCGGTGTACGTCCGCAGGGCGATCACCCCGGGGCCGACGGCGGCGCCGGTGACCACCCGCGAGCCGAGGCTCCCCAGCGGGCCGCCGGCGGTGTCGGAGGGCGGCAGCACGACCTCCCCGGCCCGGACCAGCGGCGTCGGACCGGGCCCGACCGGTGGCCCGTCCGTGCGGTAGATCTCGGCGCGGCCGGTGTCCTTGGTGAGCACGTGCGGCACGCCCGCGGCATCGACGAGCAGCGCCTCCGCGTCGCGCGGCCCGTCGGGGTAGGACAGCCGGTGCAGTCGCGGGTCGGCGTCCTCGGACAGCACGACGACGGCCACCGTGTCCCGGCGCCGCTGGTTGTCGCCGAAGTCGGCGACCCACAGGGTGTCCCCGGGACCTCGGGCGAGGTCCTCGGCGTCGTACGGGTCGACGGCCGCCGTCCGGGTCTGCGCGATCCCGCACCGCTCGTCGAGCCGGTGCACCTCGACCCGCCGGCCGCCGTCGGCCACCGCCCACAGGCCCGACGGGATCGCGACCAGGCCGGACAGCTCGTCGAGCCGGGGGTCGGTGAGGGTGCAGCGGACCTCGGGAGCCGGGGGCGTCGCGGCCAGCGCGGCGACGAGCACCCCCGCGAGGGCCGCCGCCCTCAGCGGCGGGCCCCGTCCGCCACGGCGCCGTCCGTCCCGGCGGCCACGGCGGAACCGGCGGAACCGTTGCAGGCGAACGGCAGGACCACATTGCCCAGCTCGGCACCGACCCGCACCCGCATCCGGGTGCCGTCGGCGGTGTGCTCCTCCGCGAGCACCTCGCCGTCGGTGTGCAGCCGGGCCACCAGGGCGCCCTCGGTGTAGGGCAGCAGCACCTCGAGCTCCACCTCCGGACGCGGCAGCAGGCCGGCGATGCGCGCGCGCAGCCGCTCGATTCCGTCGCCGCGGTGGGCGGAGACGAACTCGGCGTCCGGCAACAGGTGGCGCAGCCGGGCGAGCTGCAGGTCGTCGGCGGCGTCGGTCTTGTTCACCACGAGCAGCTCCCGTGGCATCACCCCGTGCTCCTCGCCGATCTCGACCAGCACCTGGCGGACGGCCGCGATCTGGTCCTCCGGCAGCGGATCCGAGCCGTCGACGACGTGCACGAGCAGGTCCGCCCCGGCGGTCTCCTCCAGCGTCGAGCGGAACGCCTCGACGAGCTGGTGGGGCAGGTGACGGACGAAGCCGACCGTGTCGGTGAGCGTGAAGGTCCGACCGTCCGGCGTGGCCGCGCGGCGGGTGGTGGGGTCCAGGGTGGCGAACAGCGCGTCCTCGACGAGGACGCCCGCGCCGGTCAGCGCGTTGAGCAGGCTCGACTTCCCGGCGTTGGTGTAGCCGACGATCGCGACCGACGGCACCTCGCTGCGCCGCCTGCCGCCCCGCTGGGTCTCCCGGACCGTGCGCATGGCGGTGATATCGCGCCGTAGCCTGGCCATGCGGTGCCGGATGCGCCGGCGGTCCAGCTCGATCTTGGTCTCACCGGGGCCGCGGCCGCCGATGCCCACGCCGCCGGCGGCGCGGCCACCGACCTGCCGCGACAGCGCCTCGCCCCACCCGCGCAGGCGTGGCAGCAGGTAGGAGAGCTGGGCGAGCTCGACCTGGGCCTTGCCGTCCCGCGAGCGGGCGTGCTGGGCGAAGATGTCGAGGATCAGCGCGGTGCGGTCGATCACCTTGACCTTGAGCTTGTCCTCCAGCTGGCGCAGCTGCCCGGGCGAGAGCTCGCCGTCGCAGATCACGGTGTCGGCGCCGGCGGCCTGCACCGCGTCGCGCAGCTCGGTGACCTTGCCCGCGCCGATGAACGTGGCGGGATCCGGCCGGCCGCGCCGCTGCACGAGGCCGTCGAGCACCTGCGAGCCGGCCGTCTCGGCCAGCCGCGCCAGCTCCACGAGGGAGGCCTGGGCGCGTTCCGCGGAGCCTTCGGTCCAGACGCCGACGAGGACGACGCGCTCGAGCCGCAGCTGCCGGTACTCGACCTCGGTGATGTCGGCGAGCTCGGTGGACAGGCCCGGGACGCGACGCAGGGAGGTCCGCTCCTCGAGCTGCAGCTCTCCGGTGGTGACGTCCGGGGCAGGGGATGATTCAGTCATCGTGGTAGCCATGCTCCCACGTCAACGGCGGGGTTGTCCGCCGCATTCCCCGCTTCGATCTCCCCGCGGTTCAGCGGTTGGCCTCCCACCACGCGGGGTCGAGGGTCCCCTGCGCGACGAGCACGGCCGGTCCGTGCAGCGTGGTGGTCGCCTCCTCGACGGTGACGCGCAGGCGTCCACCCCGGGTGTCGACGGCGACGGTGCCGGTGGCCCGTCCCGCGTCGCGCAGCACCGCGACCACCGCCGCGACGGTGCCCGTGCCGCAGGAACGGGTCTCCCCGACCCCGCGCTCGTGCACGCGCATCGCCACCGGTTCACCACCGCGCAGCGGTGACACGAACTCGACGTTCACCCCGTGCGGGAACAGGGCCGGGTCGTGCCCCGGCGGCAGGGTGAGGTCGAGCTGCTCCAGCGGGAGGTCCGTGACGCACGCCAGGTGGGGGTTGCCGACGTCGACCGACAGTCCTGGGAACGGGTGTCCCTCGACGGTCGCGGTGCCGGCCTCCCCGATCTCGGCGGGCCCCATGTCGACGGCGACCTCGCCCTGCGCCGCGTCGCCGTCCGCGAACCGTACCCGGCGGACGCCGCCGCGGGTACCCAGCAGCAGCTCACCGGCGGGTCCCTCGGGCAGCCAGCCGGCCGCGGCGAGGTAGCGGGCGAAGACGCGCACCCCGTTGCCGCACATCTCGACGGCGCCGCCGTCGGCGTTGCGGTAGTCCATGAACCATTCGACGCCCGACTGCGGGGGCGGGCCCTCGGCGAGCGCGGCCCACCGCACGACCCGCAGCACCCCGTCGGCGCCGAGCCCGCGGCGGCGGTCGCAGAGGGCGGTGACGCGGCCGACGGTCAGCTCGAGCGCGCCGTCGGGGTCGGGCAGCAGGACGAAGTCGTTCTCCGTCCCGTGGCCCTTGGCGAAATGCACGCCACCAGCTTACGGCCGCGACACGCCGTGACCGGCGAGCACGGCCAGGGCGCGGTCGACGAGGTCCGGGGCGGCGGCGTCGAGCCAGTGGATGCGCCGGTCGCGGCGGAACCAGGAGCGCTGCCGGCGCACGAACCGGCGCGTGGCGCGCACGGTGTCGGCGGCCGCGGCCGTCAGGTCGCCGCCGTCGAGCGCGGCGAGGACCTGCTGGTAGCCCAGCGCGCGCGATGCCGTGCGCCCGTCGCGCAGCCCGCGCGCGGCCAGCGCACGGGTCTCGTCGACCAGGCCCGCCGCGAACATCCGGGCCACCCGCCGGGCGATCCGCTCGTCGAGCTCGGCCGTCGGCCGGTCGACGCCCAGCTGCACCGCTGCGTACCGGGGGGGCGCGTCGGCGGGCAGCCGGGCCGCGAACGGCCGCCCGGTGAGCGCCACGACCTCCAGCGCCCGCACGATGCGCCGCCCGTTGCTCGGCAGCACCGCGGCGGCGGCCGCCGGGTCGACGGCCGCGAGCCGGGCGTGCAGGGCCACCGGACCGTCCTCGGCCAGCTCCGTCTCCAGCCGCGCGCGCAGCACGGGATCGGTGCCGGGGAACTCCAGGTCGTCGAGCACCGCCCGGACGTAGAGGCCCGAGCCGCCCACCAGTACCGGGGTTCGCCCGGCCGCCAGCAGCCGCTCGACCGTGCACCGCGCCGCCCGCTGGTACGCGGCGACCGAAGCGGTCTCGGTGACCTCGAGGACGTCGAGCTGGTGATGGGCGACCCCGCGGCGCGCGAGCGGGGTGAGCTTCGCGGTGCCGATGTCCAGGCCGCGGTAGAGCTGCATCGCGTCGGCGTTGACGACCTCACCGGCGAGGGCCGTCGCAAGCGCCAGGCCGAGCTCGGACTTGCCGGTGGCGGTCGGGCCGACGACGGCGACCGGCCGGGGCGAGCCGGCCTGCCACGGCCGGGTGGTCGCGGGAGCGCTCACGCCCGTCACGGCCTCGACCACAGCGCCACGTGGTAGGCCACGCCGTAGGGCGCCCCGGAGTAGAGGAGCTCCCCCGACCAGGCCGCCCCCGCCGCCGCGCCCGCGAGGACCTGCCAGGGAGCGCGCCCGCCGGCCAGCAGCTCCGCGGCCAGCCCGGGGTCCAGCGCGGCGAGCGCCGCCGGGTCCGCGGTGCGCAGGGCGGCCGCGACACCGGCGTCGAAGCCGGCCGCCCGCGGATCGAGGTGCCCGGGCGCCTTCTCCGTGTGAGTGGCGGCGCCGTCGCCGACGACCAGCAGGCCCACGGCTCCGGGGGCGGCGGCGGCCTCGGCGGCGAGCTCGGCGCCGACGGCCGCGCACTCCGCGGGCGGGGCGTCCGGCGCGACGAGCTCGCCGCGGACCCGCGGCGGCCGGCCCGCGCGGGCGGCCACCCAGCCGGCGACGAGCATCGGCAGCGCCAGCAGCGTGTCCACCGGGCCGGCGGCGGGCGTACCGAGCGCGACCGGGAGGTCGACGCCGTACCCGGCGAACGTGCCGCGCGCGCCGGCCGGCACCGTCTGCCGGCCCCGCGCGTCGGCTCCGACGGCGATCCAGACCGGCGCGGCGGCGGCCAGCATCCTGCCCGCCCGCAGAACCGCCTCGCGCATCGGCACGGTCTCGGCGGCGGCGCCGGCGGCCAACTCGGGCACGAGCAGCGGCGGCTCGGGCACCACGGCGACCGTCGACAGCACGGTTCCGCAGGGTAACGGCGGGCCGCTTCGGCGGTCGGCGCAGGCGGGGCGCGGCGGGCCGGCCGTCGGCCCGCAGGCCGCGGCACCTCGGCCGGTCGGCGCAGGTGGTGGGGCGGTGGGCCGGCGACCCGCTACCCCGCGCGCGGGTGGGCGTTTCACCGCCCGGGGACGGCCGCTGGCCAGAGTCGCGGCCGCGCGGGCGGTTCCCGTGGGCGCGCGGAGCTGTTTGAATCGCGGCACGGCCACCGGTCCGCACGACCGGCGCGGCCCCGTGCACGGCTCCGCCCTCCGGCGGGGCGCCCGCCCTGCGGGCCGGAACTTCGGGAGGACGACGGTGTCGGAGCAGCAGCCCTCGGACCAGCTGGTGGAGGCGGACCGGTCCGCGGATGTCCGGCAGGAGGCCGCACCCCGGGGTGACCTCGCCGCCGAGGCGGCCGACGCCACGCCGGTGCAGCCCGGGGCGCGCCCGGCCGACGGTCCCGCCGCTGGTGGGCCGGTCGGTCCGTCCGCGACCGCCGAGCCGGTCACGCCGGCGACCACCGCCGTCGAGGCACCCCCCACCGACGGCGATCCGGTCGCTGTCGGTGCCGTCGAGGCGCCCGCCCCGTCGACCGTCGCGGCCGGGGATACCGCCCCGCCGCGCCCCGCGCCGCCCCGCCCGGGGCCGCCGCCCCCGGCCGGCACGCGACCGGCCGCGCGACCACCCGCCGCCGCGGAGGTCTCCGCCGCGGGCCCCGGGCCGTCCCCGGTCGAGGCGGCCTCCGCCGATCCCGCCCGGTGGGGGCGGGTCGACCCGGACGGCACGGTGTACCTGCGTACGCCCGACGGCGAGCGGGTCGTCGGCTCCTGGCAGGCCGGTGCCCCGGACGAGGGCCTGGCGCACTTCGCGCGCCGGTTCGACGACCTCCGCACCGAGGTCGAGCTGCTGGCCCACCGCGTCACCACCGGCGGCGGCGACCCGAAGCACGCCGTCACCAGCGCGCGCGCCATGCGGGACGGTCTCGACGAGGCCTCCGTGGTGGGCGACGTGGTCGCGCTGCGGGCACGTCTCGACGCGGTGGTCGCCCTGGCCGAGGCGGCCGTCGGCGCCGCGCGGTCGGCTCGCGACGCCCAGCGGGCCGCGGCCACCGCCCGCAAGGAGGAGCTCGCGGCCGAGGCCGAGTCGATCGCCGCCGAGTCCACGCAGTGGAAGCAGGCCGGCGACCGGCTCAAGGCCATCCTCGACGAGTGGCGCACGATCCGCGGCGTCGACCGCAAGACGGACGAACAGCTGTGGAAGCGGTTCTCCAAGGCCCGGGAGGGCTTCAACCGCCGGCGGGGCTCGCACTTCGCGGACCTCGACCGGCAGCGGGCCACCGCGAAGGCGCGCAAGGAGGAGCTGACCGCCGCGGCGGAGGCGCTCTCCGCCTCGGACGACTGGGGCCCGACGGCGGCCCGCTTCCGCGAGCTCATGACCGAGTGGAAGGCCGCCGGGCGGGCCCCGAAGGACACCGACGACGCCCTGTGGCAGCGGTTCCGCAGCGCCCAGGACGCCTTCTTCAGCAGGCGCTCGGCGACCTTCGCCCAGCGCGACGCCGAGCTCGTCGCGAACGCCGAGGTCAAGCGCGCGCTGCTGGCCGAGGCGGAACGCATCGACCTCTCCGAGCCGGAAGCCGCCCGCGCCGCACTGCGCGGGATCCAGGAGCGCTGGGAGGCCGCCGGGAAGGTGCCCCGCGACGACGTCCGGCCGCTGGAGGCGCGGCTGCGCGCCGTCGAGGAGAAGGTCCGTGACGCGGCGGACCGCCAGTGGCGCCGCAGCGACCCGGAGGCCGAGGCCCGGGTGGCCCAGTTCCGTGACCGCGTGGCGCAGTACGAGGCGCAGGCCGCGAAGGCCCGCGCCGCCGGTGACGCGCGACGTGCCGAACAGGCCCAGAGCCAGGCCGACCAGTGGCGCGAGTGGCTGGCCACCGCGGAGCAGGCGGTCCAACACCGCTGACAGCGCCGCGGGTGGGGCAGGGGTCAGTGGCGCAGGGCGATCCGCACCCAGGTGACGGCCAGGGCCAGCACCGCGAGGACGGCGAGCACCAGCCCGATACCCGGACCGGTCGCCCCGTCCGGGACGCCGACCTGCCGCGACCAGATCGCCCACACCCCGGCGACCACCGAGAACCCGCAGCCCACCGCGCACACCCAGGCCAGCCCCCACCACCGGGTGGCCAGCGCGAGGACCGAGCCCACCGCACCGAAACCCAGGGCCGCACCCGCGAACAGCCGCGGCAGCGGCCCGGCGGAGCCGGTGCCGGCGAGGGCCTCCCACCCCGCCGTCGACCCCGTCCAGGGCAGCATCAGCGCGCCGACCAGCACCAGGACCGCGACGGTGACCGCCACCGCCGCCGCCCCCGGATCGATCCGTCGCTCCACGTCGCGCTCGATCCCGGCCAGCTCGGCGTCGTAGCGCGCCAGCTCCTCGGGCACGCGCCGCTCCTCGCTCATGGTCCTCCCCCGATCAGCGTCCCGCACCCGGCCGCCGCGGGCACGGCCACCGGAGCCCCGAACGACGGCAGGCCGAGCCCGGTGGGTGCCCCGCCCGGCCGGGTGCCGACCTCGTGTGCGTCCCCGGCCCACGTGCGGCGGTGGGCGCGCACCGGGCCGTCGGCGACGAGATGGTGCGGCGCTCCGTAGCCGACCGTCACCTCGACGACGTCGCCGGGCCGCACGGGCAGCCCACCCGGGGCGAAGTGCACCAGCCGCCCGTCGCGCGCGCGCCCGCTCGACCGGCGGGTGGCGCCGTCCTTGCGCCCGCCGACCGACACCAGCACCTCCACGGTGCTGCCCTCCAGCGCCCGGTTCTGCTCCCACGAGATCTGCTCCTGCAGCGCGACGAGCCGCTCGTAGCGCTCCTGCACGACGGCCTTGGGTACCTGGTCGGGCAGCGTGGCCGCGGGCGTCCCCGGGCGCGGCGAGTACTGGAAGGTGAACGCCTGCGCGAACCGGGCGCGCTCGACGACGTCGAGGGTGGCCTGGAAGTCCTGCTCGGTCTCGCCCGGGAAGCCGACGATGACGTCGGTCGAGATCGCCGCGTCCGGGATCGCCGCGCGGACCTCGTCGAGGATCGCGAGGAATCGCGCCGAACGGTACGAGCGGCGCATCGCCCGCAGCACCGCGTCGGACCCGGACTGCAGCGGCATGTGCAGCTGCGGGCACACGGCGGGTGTCTCGGCCATCGCGGCGATGACGTCCGAGGTGAAGTCGCGGGGGTGCGGCGAGGTGAACCGCACCCGCTCCAGCCCCTCCACCCGCCCGCAGGAGCGCAGCAGCCTCGCGAACGCGCCGCGGTCGCCGAACTCGGCGCCGTAGGAGTTGACGTTCTGGCCGAGCAGGGTCACCTCGAGCACGCCGTCGGCGGCCAGTGCCTGCACCTCGGCGAGCACGTCGCCGGGGCGACGGTCGCGCTCCCTGCCCCGCAGCGACGGCACGATGCAGAACGTGCAGGTGTTGTTGCAGCCGACGGAGATCGACACCCAGCCCGCGTAGGTGGCCTCGCGCCGCGCCGGCAGCGTGGACGGGAAGACCTCCAGCGACTCGAGGATCTCCACCTCGGCCGCGGCGTTGTGCCGCGCCCGCTCCAGCAGGACCGGCAGCGCGTGCACGTTGTGCGTGCCGAACACGACGTCGACCCAGGGGGCCCGGCGCACGATCGTCTCGCGGTCCTTCTGCGCCAGGCACCCGCCGACGGCGATCTGCATCCCCGGGCGCCGCGTCTTCACCGGTCGCAGGTGGCCGAGGTTGCCGTAGAGCTTGTTGTCCGCGTTCTCGCGGACCGCGCAGGTGTTGAACACGACGACGTCCGCGTCGTCCGGCCCGTCCGCGCGCGTGTAGCCCGCCGACTCCAGCAGACCGGCCATCCGCTCGGAGTCGTGCACGTTCATCTGGCACCCGTGGGTGCGGATGGTGTAGGTCCGGGCCACGACCGCCAAGGGTAGGCCGCGGGGTGGGCGACCGTCCGACCACCTCGACCGCGGCCGCCGCGCGCGGCAGGATGCCCGCATGCCGGGGGCGCCGCAGTCCCGCGACCGCCGCACCGTGCTGTCCCGTCGGAGCTTCGCCGGGCTGGTCGGGGTGGCGGCGCTCGGCGCGCTGCCGGGGTGCTCGTCACCCTTCGAGAGCGTTCGCCTCACGGTCGCGACCGGCGGCACCCAGGGTGTCTACTTCGCGCTCGGCAGGGCCCTGGGCCGGATCTGGTCGGAGCGCCTGGAGCTGGCCGTCGCCCCGGAGATCCTCTCCACGGCGGGGTCCGTGGAGAACCTGGACCTGCTGGCCGCGGGCGCCGCGGACGTCGCGTTCAGTCAGATCGACACCGCCGCCGACCAGCTCGCCGGCACGCCGCCGGCCCATCCGCGGGCGCCGCGGGCGCTCGCGCGGATCTACGACGACGTCGTGCACGTGGTGGTCCCGGCCGGCTCGGCGGCGAGGAGCGTCACCGACCTGCGCGGGCTGCGGGTCTCGATCGGCGCCCCGGACTCCGGCGTCCTCGTGATCGCGCAGCGGGTGCTCGCGGCGGCCGGGCTCGTCCCGGACCGCGACCTGGCGGCCGTGCGGCTGGGCATCAACGACTCGGTGACCGCGTTGCGGGCCGGGGAGATCGACGCGTTCTTCTGGTCCGGCGGGTTACCCACCACCGGGGTGACGGAACTGGCCGCCGCCGTCCCGATCCGCCTGCTCGACCTCGACGACGTCCTCGGCGCCGTTCGCGGGCGCTACCCCGGCTACGCCTCGGGCACCGTCCCGGCCCGCAGCTACGGCATCCCCGACCCGGTGACGACGATGTTCGTCCGCAACGTGCTGCTGGTCGCCGCGCAGATGCCCGACGAGCTGGCCGAGGCGCTCGTCGCCGGGCTGTTCGCCGGCCGTCCGGCCCTGGCGGACGCCACGCCGGCGGCACTGACGATCGACCCCCGAGCCGCCATCGGCACCCAGCCGGTCCCGCTGCACCCGGGGGCCGAGCGGTTCTACCGGGCCGAGAAGGACGCCTGAGCGGCGCGGCGCCGCAGCTCGTCGATGTCGTCGGACATCCGGTTCATCGCGGCGGTGTACAGCACCGGCGCGTGCCCGTGCAGCGGGCGCAGGTGGCCCAGCAACTCCAGCATGACCAGGCCGTGCATGCGCGCGCGCAGCTCGGTGAACAGCGCCAGCGCCCCGGCCGGCAGCGGAATCGCGGGGTGGGTCACCTCGGCCAGCGGCTCCCCGCCACGGCCCACCGGGACGGCGGTGAGCTCGGCGGCGGTCCAGCCGTCGAACACGACGTCGAGGAACGGGGTGGCGAGCCGCAGCGCGGCCTCGCGGGTCCCGCCGTCGGGCAGCGGCTCGAACCCGGGCACCGGGGTCCCGTAGAGCAGCAGGAACCCGGCCCGGTTGGTGATCGCCCACTCGCGGTACGCCACCGACGCCGCGAGCCTGCGCTCGGCGGGTGGGCGCCCGCGGGTGGCCTCGGCGGCGGCCTGCACCGCATCGGCGAGCCCGTGGTGCGCGTCGGCGACCAGCGCGGTGAGCAGGGCGTCGCGGCTGTCGAAGTAGTGGTAGATCGACTGCACCGTCATCCCGACGGACCGCGCCACGGCCCGCAGCGACAGCGCTCCGGGCCCGGCCTCCGCGAGCTGTGCCAGCGTGGCGTCCTTGATCTCGCGGACCGTCTGCGCCCGCCGCCGGTCGCGCAGGGAGCCCTCAACTGGCACTGCTCATTCTCCTTGACACTGTCAGGTGACGCGCGGACACTGGCGCTGCTCACAGAGACTAACAGTGCCAGGGAGAGGTTCCATGAACGCCGTGCTCGCCACCGCCCGCCGAGGTCATCCCGGCCTGTACGGGACCGCGCTGGTGATGGCCGCGCTGGCCGTCGTGCTCGCCGCCGCCGCGCTCGTCGACGACCGGGTGCTGCTCGGCGCGCCGATCTGGCTCAAGCCGCTCAAGTTCGCGGTCTCCTTCGCCCTGTACGCGGGCACGCTGGCCTGGATGCTCGGGCAGCTGCGCGAGCGGGCGATGCAGCGGACCGGCTGGCTGCTGGTGGTGGCCTCGGCTGTCGAGATCGCGATCATCACCGGCCAGGCGGCCCGCGGCCGCGCCAGCCACTTCAACACCGAGACCGCGCAGGACGGGCTGCTGTTCACGATCATGGGGCTGACGATCGTCGTGCTGTGGTTCGCGACCCTGGCGGTCGCGCTGCGGTTCCTGCGGGAGGGAGCTCGGCGAGGGGCCGCTCGCGGGCCCGAGCATCGACCGAGCCCGTCGGCGACGTCGGCGATCCGGCTCGGGCTGGCCGTCGCGCTGCTCGGCATGCTGGTCGGGTTCCTCATGGTCGGGCAGAACGCGCACGCCGTGGGGGTGCCCGACGGCGGGCCGGGGCTGCCGCTGGTCGGCTGGAGCACCACCGGCGGGGACCTGCGGGTCGCGCATTTCCTGGGCATGCACGCGCTGCAGGCGCTGCCACTGCTCGCCGCCGCGCTGGCCGCCGTCACCGCGCTCGCCGAGACGGCCCGGACGGCGATCGTGCGCGCCGCCGCAGCCGGCTTCGTCGGCCTCGTCGCGCTGCTGACCTGGCAGGCGCTGCGGGGGCAGCCGCTGCTGGAGCCCGACGCACTCACGCTCGCCGGGCTCGCCGTCGTGCTGCTCGGCACGGCTGCCGCGGTGCTCGCGGCCGTCCGCGCCGATCGGTCCGCCCTGGTGAGCGTCGCGGAGGACTCGTGAGTCCCGGGCTCCTCGCCGTCGCCTTCCCCGGGGCTCGGTGATCGCCGCTCAACCGCCCTGACCGTCCGCCCCGGCGCCGGCCCGCGGCAGCCGGGCCACGACGCGGAGCCCGCCGTCGCCAGGGCGTTCGAGCCGCAGCGCGCCGCCCGCCAGCTCCACCGTGCGGGCCGCGATGGCGAGCCCCAGCCCGGAGCCCTCGACGTTGCTCTGCGCCGGGCTGCGCCAGAACCGGTCGGTGGCCCGGTCGAGCTCGTCGGGCGCGAGCCCGGGCCCGGTGTCGCGGACGGCGATCTCGACGTGCCCGTCGGCCGCCGCCGTGCCGACGGTGACGCTGCCGCCGGCCGGGGTGAACTTGACGGCGTTGTCCAGCACCGCGTCCAGCACGGTCTCGATGGCACCGGTCGGAACCACCGCGCTCAGCCCGCGGGGCCCGGCCCGGTCCAGCCGCAGGCCCGTGTGCTCCGCGAGCGGGCGCCAGGCGTCCAGCCGGTCGGCGACGGCGAGGTCGACGTCGACGGTCGTGGCGGGCGCCGCGCGCTCGGCGCGGGCGAGCGCGAGCAGCCCGTCGAGCAGCGTCGAGAGCCGCTCCGCCTCCTCCAGCGCGGCGGCCTGGTCCTCGGCGGCGGTGTCGTCGACGTGCCCGTCGAGGTTGGACAGCCGCAGCCGCAGGGCCGTGAGCGGGTTGCGCAGCTGGTGGCTGGCGTCGGCGACGAACGCCCGCTGCGCGGCGAGCGCCTGGGTGACGGTGACGGCCATGTCGTCGAACGAGGCGGACAGCCGCCGCAGCTCGGGAGGCCCGGTGCCGTCCGAGACGGGGGCCGCGCTCCCCCCGGCCAGCACGGCGGCGGCGACCCGCCCCGTGCCCTCGTCCAGCCGCTCGACCGGCCGCAGGATCCAGCGCACCACCGGCAGCGCGACGAGCACCCCCAGCGCGAGCGCCAGCACGGCGGCCCCGCCGAGCAGGGCCCATACCAGGAGGGTCTCCGAGCGCAGCGCGTCGGTCGGCGAGACGGTCACGACCGCGCCGCGCACCTCGCCGTCGACGAGGACGGGCTCGGCGAGCACGAACGGCCGGTCGTCCCACGGCATCAGCAGCGGGTACGGCGCGGACGGCCGGTTGGCCAGGGCGAGCAGCACCCGCTCCTGCGCGTCGGCGTCGAGCTCGGGGAAGTCCGGGCGGGAGGTCGCCAGCGGCTCCCCGTCCCGGCCGACGACCATCACGGCGATGCCGTAGAGCTCGTCGTAGGGCCGCAGCTCGGCCGCGAGCGCCCCGGTGTCCGCCTCGGTGATGGGTCGCTCCGCCCGGGAGGCGAAGAAGATCGTGTCGGTGAGGCGGTCGGTGAACAGGTCCTGCTGGGCGCCCTGCGCCGTCGACAGCCCCAGCGGCACGCCGAGGCCCACCGCGAGCAGCCCCACCAGGAACAGGACGATGACGAGCAGTCGGGCGCGCACGGCTACCCGGCCTGTTCCGGCGCGCCGAGCCGGTAGCCGACCCCGCGGACGGTCTGCACCAGCTCGGGCCGGCCGAGCTTGGTCCGCAACGTCGCGACGTGCACGTCGAGCGTGCGGTTGGCGCCGGGCCAGCTGCGGCCCCACACCTCGGCGACGATCCGGCTGCGGGTGCACACCGCGCCGCGCGCCCCGGCGAGCAGCGCGAGGACCTGGAACTCCTTGCGGGTCAGCGTGACGGGCCGCTCCCCGACCGTCACGGTGTGCCGGTGCAGGTCGACGGCGACGCCGTCCACCAGCACGACGCTGTCCGCCACGGTCCCGTCCGGAGCCGGCGCGGACGGGTGCCGGCGCAGCACCGCGTGCACCCGGGCGAGCAGCTCGTTGATGTCGAAGGGCTTGACGAGGTAGTCGTCGGCGCCGGAGTGCAGGCCGAGGATGCGGTCGTCCACCTCGCCGCGGGCCGACACCACGATCACCGGCACGTCGCTGGCCTCGCGGATGGCCCGGCAGACGTCCACGCCGTCGACGTCGGGCAGGCCCAGGTCGAGCAGGACGACGTCGACCCCGGCAAGGTGATCGACGGCCCCGCGGCCCCGGTCGAGCCGCGTCGTCGTCATGCCGTGGCGGTGCAGCGCGGTGCGCAGCGCGGCGGCGACCCGGTCGTCGTCCTCGACCAGCAGGATGTGCACGCGCCCATCCTTCCGCCGTCGCCGTTACCGCGGGTACACGGGAGCGGGGCCCCCCGTGGGTAGTGTTACCCGTCCGAGACCCTATGTGTTGCTCAAGGTGCTGGACTGGGTGTCCGATTCGACCTAGCGTCCCGCCATGCTCGGAGGTCCCCGATGACACCCATGATCAGGATGGCGGGCGTCGACAAGCACTTCGGCGACCTGCACGTCCTGCGCGACATCAACCTCGAGGTCGAGTCCGGTCAGGTCGTCGTCGTGCTCGGCCCCTCGGGATCCGGCAAGTCGACGCTGTGCCGGGCGATCAACCGCCTCGAACCCATCGACAACGGCATGATCGAGATCGACGGCCGCCCGCTGCCCGCGGAGGGCAAGGCCCTGGCCGGGCTGCGCGCCGACGTGGGCATGGTGTTCCAGAGCTTCAACCTGTTCGCGCACAAGACGATCCTCGAGAACGTCACGCTCGCGCCGATCAAGGTCCGCAAGCTCAAGAAGGCCGAGGCCGAGAAGAACGGGATGGCGCTGCTGGAGCGGGTGGGCATCGCCAACCAGCGCGACAAGTACCCCGCCCAGCTCTCCGGCGGCCAGCAGCAGCGCGCGGCGATCGCCCGGGCGCTGGCGATGCGGCCCAAGGTCATGCTGTTCGACGAGCCCACCTCCGCGCTCGACCCGGAGATGGTCAACGAGGTCCTCGACGTGATGACCACGCTGGCCAAGGAGGGCATGACGATGCTCGTCGTCACCCACGAGATGGGGTTCGCCCGTCGCGCCGCGAACCGCGTGGTGTTCATGTCCGACGGCGAGATCGTCGAGGACTCCACGCCGGACGACTTCTTCACCAACCCGCGCTCGGACCGCGCCAAGGACTTCCTCGGCAAGATCCTCACCCACTGATCCCCGAATCGGACGGAGACACTCATGAGACTGCGCAAGCTGGCGGTGGGGCTGATGGTCGGTGCCCTCGCCCTGTCCGCCTGCGGCCGGGAGGGCACCCCGGCCGAGCCCGGTGGCGGTGGAGGCGGCGCGGCGGACGGGCTGACCTACGAGGTCGCCCAGGACGTCCAGCTGCCCGACTCCCCCACCTTCCAGACCATGCAGGAGCGTGGCCAGGTCATCATGGGCGTCAAGAACGACCAGCCCGGTCTCGGCCAGTTCGATCCCACGACGAACACCTACAGCGGGTTCGACGTCGAGATCGGCCGGTTGATCGCGGCCAAGCTCGGCTTCGACCCGCAGGCCCAGATCGAGTACGTCGTGGTGCAGTCGGCGGCCCGCGAGGACGCGATCTCGCGGGGCGACGTCGACTACTACGTCGGTACCTACACGATCAACGACGGCCGCAAGGAACGGGTCGGCTTCGCCGGTCCGTACTTCATCGCCGGGCAGGACCTGCTCGTCGCCGCCGACAACACCGACATCACCGGGCCCGAGACGCTGATGGGCAAGCGCGTCTGCTCGGTCACCGGCTCGACGCCGATCCAGCGGGTGCGCGACCAGGGTCTCACCCAGCCGGAGAACATCGTCGAGTTCCAGACCTACACGCAGTGCGTCGAGCAGCTGCGCCAGGGCCAGGTCGATGCCGTGACGACCGACGACGCGATCCTCAAGGGGTACGCGGCGCAGTCGCCGGACGAGCTCAAGGTCGTGGGGCAGACGTTCTCCGAGGAGCCGTACGGGATCGGCGTGCCGCGTGAGGACACCGCGCTGCGGATGAAGATCAACGACATCCTGCAGGAGGCCTACGACGACGGCACCTGGCAGCAGATCTACGACGCGACGCTCGGCCGGTCGGGCTCACCCGCCGAGCCGCCGCCGATCGACCGGTACTGAGGGTTCCGCCGTGGGGTGGCCGTGCGTCGGCCACCCCACGGCGCCGACTCGGGGAGGAGCACCGAGTGAACGTCCTGCTCGACAACCTGCCCCTGTTCTACCAGGCGTTCCTCGGCACCATCCTGCTCTTCCTGATCGCCTCGGCGGGCTCGCTGGTACTCGGTTCCCTGATCGCCGCGATGCGGGTCAGCCCGGTGCCGATCCTGCGCGGCACCGGCGCGACGTACGTCAACATCGCCCGCAACACGCCGCTGACCCTCGTGCTGTTCTTCTTCGCCTTCGCGTGGAACCAGCTCGGCATCGTCCGGCTCGACTTCTTCGCGCTCGCCTCCGTCGGCCTGAGCATCTACACCGCCGCGTTCGTCTGCGAGGTCCTCCGGTCCGGGGTGAACACCGTGCCGGTGGGGCAGGCGGAGGCGTCCCGCGCGCTCGGGTTCACCTTCAGCCAGACGGTGTCGGAGATCGTGCTGCCGCAGGCGCTGCGGGCCGTGGCGCCGCCGCTGATCAGCGTCCAGATCGCGCTGCTCAAGAACACGACGATCGCCGCCGGCTTCTCGGTGTTCGAGGCCGGGCGTCTGATCCCGGTCCTGTCCGAACGTGGCTACAACGTGTTCGTCGGCGGCCTGTGGATCGCGCTCGGCTTCGTCATCCTCGTCGTGCCGCTGACCCTGCTCCAGCAGCGGCTCGAGCGCCGGTGGAGCGTGGCACGGTGACCGCGGTCCTCTACGACATCCCCGGCCCGCGCGCGCGGTCCCGCAACCGCATGCTCGCCGGGATCGGTGTCGCCGCCGTGCTGGCCTTCGCCGCCTACGTGCTCTACCGACTGGCCGTGACGGGGCAGCTCGACGGCGACAAGTGGTCGTTCATCCTGTACGAGAACGTCCAGCTCCTGCTGCTCGACGCCCTCCTGGCGACCCTGCTGGCGTTCGCCATCGCGGCGGTCCTCTCCGTCGTGTTCGGCGTCGTGTTCGCCGTCGCCCGGCTGTCCGACCACGCCTGGCTGCGCACACCTGCCGCCCTGATCGTGGAGTTCTTCCGCGCCATCCCGGTGCTGATCATGATCTTCACGATCTACTTCGGCCTGCCGTCCGTCGGGGTCACGATCTCGGCGCTCTGGGCCGTGGTCATCGGCCTCACGCTGTACAACGGTTCGGTCCTGGCGGAGATCTTCCGGGCCGGCGTGCTCGCCGTCCCGCGCGGGCAGAGCGAGGCCGCGTACGCGATGGGCCTGCGCAAGAGCCAGGTGATGACGAACGTCCTGCTGCCGCAGGCCGTCCGGGCCATGCTGCCGACGATCATCAGCCAGCTCGTCGTGGTCCTGAAGGACACGGCCCTGGGCTTCCTCATCGGATATCCCGAACTGCTGTTCACGACGCGCACCCTGGGTTCGCAGGGCCAGTTCGACTTCCCGATCATCCCGGTCGCGATCGTCGTCGCGGTCATCTACATCGGCATGTGTCTGCTGCTGTCCTCGCTGGCGAACTACGCCGAGGGGCGGACCCGTCGCGTGGGCCGCGGCGGAGACCTCGTCCCGGTGCGGCGCGCGCAGGACACGGTCCCGATGTAGCGGGCCCGAGGTGAGGGCGGCGGGTCAGGCGCCGAGGTTCTCCACCACCACCGGCTCGATGCCCTCCGCCGGGGGCAGCTCGAACCCGAGCACCTGGGCGTAGAACGACAGTTCGGCGTCCAGGGCGCGGCGGATGTTCTCGGCGCGACGGAAGCCGTGCTGCTCGCCGTCGAAGAGCAGGTAGGCGACGGGGACGCCCTTGGCGCGCAGCGCGTCGACGATCAACTCCGACTGCGCCGGTGGGACCACCGCGTCCTCGGCGCCCTGCAGGACGATCAGCGGGCGGGTGAACCGGTCGACGTGGGTGATCGGTGAGCGCTGCGCGTACACCTCCCGCGCCTGTGGCCACGGGCCGACGAGACCGTCGAGGTAGCGGCTCTCGAACTTGTGCGTGTCGGCGGCCAGCGCGGCGAGGTCGGCCACGCCGAAGTGGTTCGCCCCGGCCGCGAACGGGGTGTCCTCGCGGGCCAGCGCGGCCAGCGTGGTGTAGCCGCCCGCGGAGCCGCCCCGGATGCACATGCGGTTCCCGTCGACCCGGCCGGTCTCGGCGAGATACCGTGCCGCGGCCAGGCAGTCGGCGACGTCGACGACACCCCAGGCGCCGCGCAGCAGCTCCCGGTACGCCCGGCCGTACCCCGTGGACCCGCCGTAGTTGACGTCGACCACGGCGAATCCGCGGCTCGTCCAGTACTGCACCGCGACGGACAGCACGGGCACCGCCGTCGACGTCGGCCCGCCGTGGATCACCACCAGCAGCGGCGGGAGCTCGCCGGGGCGGGGGCCGAAGTCGGGGTTGGCCGGCGGGTAGAACAGGGCGTACCCGGTGCGGGTGGTGCCGGCCGCATCCGTGGAGGGGAAGCGGACCGGCTCGGGCACCGACAGGTAGCCGGGATCGACACCGAGATCCCGCGGCGGCCGCAAGGCCTCCACCCGAGGCTCCGATCCCACCGGCAGCTCGACCCGGTACACACCCGGCTCGCCGACCGGCGTGCCCGCGACCAGCACCACGGCGTCCGGCCCGGCCCCCCGCAAGGCGCCGACCGCCGAGAACGGCAGGTCGAGATCGGTGACGGTCCCGTCGGCGGCGCGCACGGCGAGGCCGTCGTAGCCGTCGCGCCAGCGGGCGAACACCGCGCGCCCGCCGTCGAGGAACGCGTACCGCGCCGAGCCGAACGTCCAGGCCGGGACGCCGATCTCGGCGTCGATCCGCACGACCGGCTCGATGTCGGCGCCGGGCGGCCAGCGGTAGAGGTTCCAGAAGCCGGAGCGGTCGGACAGGAACCACAGCGAGCCGTCCGGGTGCCAGCGCGGCTCGAGCACCGACTCGCCGGGACCGCCCGCCACCAGGGTCTCCTCCTCGGTCCGCAGGTCGCGCACGACGAGCACGGTGTCGTCCCAGGGCATCGCCGGGTGGTCCCACTGGACCCAGGCCAGCGCCGCACCGTCCGGGCTCCACCGGGGCGCCGCCACGAAGTCGGGCCCGGAGACGAGCACCTCGGGCGGCGACGGCGCGGTGGCGTCGAGCCGGACGATCTCGTTGCGCACGTCCGCGGCACCGCCGCCCTCGGTGTGCCGCTCCCGCACGCACACCAGCGCCGTCCCGTCCGGGCTCAGGTCGCCGTCCGCGTACCGGGCGCCGCGGGCGACGGCCGGCTCCGGGGTCCACGGCACGGGCTCGCCGCCGGCGGCCAGGCGGTACAGCCGCTGGTCTTCCCAGTCGGTGAACCAGACGACGCCGTCCCGGACCCACCAGGCCGCCCCGCCGTACTCGTGCACGGCGGTCCGGGCGTTCCTCCCGTCGGGCAGGACGTCCACCGGTCCGGGCCGGCCGGCGCGCACGATCTGGATGCGGCCACCCTCACCCGGGCGGCTCTCCGACCAGTGGAGGTCGCCACCGTCGACCCGCACGTCGGTGGGCCGGCCCGCCGCGGCGACGACCACCTCGGAGGTGAAGGGGGTCGGCCAGGAGCCGCAGGGACGCTCGGTGCGGGACTGATCGGACGGCACGTCACCACGCTAGTGCGCCGACCGTGCTGCCCTCATCCGCGTCTCATGTGACTCTCACGTCCACATGCTCCGCTATGGCGCCGGTCGCCCGTGCCCGGGCCCGGTTGATGTGCGGCGCGAGCGGTGCGCCCCCTCCGCACCGCTCGCGCCGCGCTGTCGTCCCGGCGGCCTCACGCCCGTCCCGCCCGTGCGGCGGCGAACCACAGGCCCACCGCCGCGGACACCGCCCGCGGGGAGCGGCGCAGCACCGGGAGCAGGCCGATGGCGCCGCGCCGCCCCCGCCACCACCGGACCGAACCGTCCCGGACGACGCCGACGGCCGGCGCGGCGCACCGCCGCACCGCGGCGGGCAGCGACGGGAACGCGTCGGCGACGTGCGGATCCCGGCAGGACCGCACCCGCACGGGCACGGTCAGCACGTCGGGCAGCTCGCGCGCGATGCGCGAGCACTGCGGGCAGGTCACGTCGTAGACGACGACGACCTCGGCGACCGGGCTCACGCCAGTAACGTCGCAGCGGCCAGCGCGCCCGCGCACACCAGGGCGAGCAGCGGGCGGACCAGCCGCTCGGACCGGGCCCACACCTGGCTCCAGGCGCCGTCGGGGCCCCAGGCGTTGGCCAGCAGCGGCATCGCCAGCCGCCCCGCGGCGAAGCCCGTCGCGACGGCGAACCCGGCCGGGAACGGCACCACCAGCACGATCGCCAGCAGGACCAGGTGCGGCAGCGCGGACGGGGAGTACGTGCGCATCCCGGTGCCCATCTCGAACCCGAACTGCAGCGCCCCCCACTCCCCGAGGTGCTGCACGCGCTCCGGCACGAGCCGCGCGTTCTCCGGCACCCGCAACCGCCACAGCCCCGCCTCCCGGCCGACGACGGCCACCGCCGCGAGGCCGAGCAGCACCTCGCGCACCGGCGCCGGCACCAGGGCCTGCGGCAGGGCGCCCAGCACGCCGGCGACGAACGCGACGAGCAGCGCGCCCAGCAGCAGGCCGCCGCCGAAGTACCGCAGGACGGGCTTGTCGCGCCAGACCGACGCGCTCAGCAGGAACGCCGAGTTGTGGCTTCAGGTGGACCCGGAGTTGGCGAACCCCGCCGCCGCCCCGGCCACGCCGGCCAGCAGCAGTGCCGCGCCCGCCGTCGCCATGTCCCGCTCGGCCGCGGCCGCGGAGACGGCGGCGAAACCGCCGAGCCCGGCGAGCCCGATGGTCACGGCCAGCGGATGGAGCAGCCGGCGACGGCGCGTGCGGCCCGACCGGGAGGTGCTCACGACGGCCTCAGCGCGCCGGCAGCGAGCCCGACCCCAAACCGAGGTCCGGCAGGAGCGGCTGGGGGCGGGACGGGTCGTCCGAGTCGCGCGGCGCAGGCCGGGGCTCGCGTCGCGGCGGCGCGCCGCGGTCCGTGGGCACCGGCGCCGGCGCGCCGCCGACCTCGCAGGCCGCGATGGTGACCGCCGTGTACTCCGTGCCGTCGGCGAACGTCGCCGTCGTCACCGCGTCCGAGCAGCGGTAGCCGTTCCAGCGCCAGGCGTTCTTCCCGCGGCAGTTCGTGGTGAGGCGGGTGGACGTGTAGGTCTCGCCGCGGCCGTCGAACCGGCCCTCCCGGTGGAAGCCGTCCGAGCACGGGTAGCTGCCGCGCCGCCAGCCGCCGTAGCAGACCGCGGGGCCGCCGGACCACCAGTTGTTCGCCTCCTCGCGGTACTGCGCCGGAGCGCACGTCTCGTGCTCGGACCGGTCGTCGGGCGCGGCCGCGGCCTCGCGCCGGTTGAGGTACCAGTCCAGCGGGACGAGCGCCGCGGCGGTGGCCGCCACGACCAGTCCGCGCAGCACCACGCGGCGGTTCGGGCGCAGGGCCCGCAGCCGGGCGACGACGTCGCTCGGCCGTGCGTCCGCGGGCGCCGCCTCGGTGGTCGGGACGGCATCGAGCCGGCCGGCCGGACTCGCCGACTCCTTCACGTGCGACTCACCTCTCGTCCTCCGGTCAGGTCCCGCAGCAGGGCCCGGAGGTCGGTGTCGGGGTAGACGAAGCTGCGGTGGGTCACGGTGCCCGCGGCGTCGAGCGCCAGGACGGTGGGGGCGTAGCCCTCGTACAGGTCGGCCCGGGCGGCGACGTCCACGACGAGCTCGGCCGGGCCGACCGCCGGGTCGCCGGCCCGGTCGGTGAGCGCGACGAAGCGGGCCGGCGCCGCCGCGGCCCGGGCGGCCTCGTCGAGCGCGACCCGGACGTCGTGGCACAGCGCACAGCTCGCGTCCAGCACTGCGACGACACCCATCCGCTGGCCGGGGCGCGGGCGCACCACCTCGGGTGCGGGTCGGCCGACGATCGTCGCGTACCCGGACAGCTCGGCGCCGCGGGCGGCCTCGAGGGTGCGCAGCCGCGCGTACACCGCGACCAGCGCCACCAGGCAGAACAGCGCGACGAGCAGCGCCAGCAACGCGACGGCCAGTGCCACCGACACCGCTCAGCCCGCCCAGCTGCCGTCGAGCACGGCGAGCGCGGCGAGCAGGTCGTCCTCGCCCAGCGGCAGCGCCGGGCGGCCCGCCTCCGGCCCGAGGAACACGAGGTCCATCGCCACGTCCTCGCCGACGAGGATGTAGCGCCACTGGTGTGCGGTCCCGGTAACCAGCGCCGCGTCGGCGTCGGGCAGGACGCGGCCCCCGCGCCAGAGCTCGCCGCCGGGCAGGCGCAGCCCGGCCCAGTCGGGCAGCGTGGGCAGGACGTCCACCGCCGGGCGCGCGATGAGCACCGATCCGGCGTTGCGGCCGATGAGGGCGGTGTCGCTCTGGCCCACCAGCAGGTCCGAGGTCGGGACGAGGCTCGCGCCGCGCGTCGAGTCGGTGAACCGGAAGGTGGCGAGCAGGCGCTCGATCCCGGCGGCGTCCGGCGCGGGGCCACCGAACCAGGTGGTGGCCTCGTGGTGCGGGCCGGCGAGGACGAGCGCGGAGTCCGACCGGTCGGGCGCCTCGAACACGACGGCATCGGCGCCGCGCAGGCTGCGCCGGATCTCCCGGGCGCCGGGCATGAGGTGCGTGGGGATCGCCCGGTGCTCCCCCGCCGGGGCGAGGAAGAACTGCCGCGCCAGCCGCGGCCCGGCGAAACGGGTGCTGCCGTACCAGCGGTACTCCCCCAGCACCGCGGGAAGCGTCAGGTCCACCGGGGCCCCGGTCGCCGCCACCCGTGAGACCGCGAGGCTCTCCGCCGGCCCTGCCGCCGTGACGGCAGCCCTCATCGCATCCTCCCGCGCGCAGGGACCCGGACGGGCCCGGAACGACGTCGCCGCGTCCCGTCCGGTGAACGAGCGAGACGCGGCGACGTCACGGACCCTCGGGGCTCCGCCCCGTCAGGCGCCCGACCGCTTGAAGATCTTGCTGCCGAGCCACACCAGCGGGTCGTACTTGCGGTCGACGACGCGCTCCTTGAGCGGGATCAGCGCGTTGTCGGTGATCTTGATGTGTTCGGGGCAGACCTCGCTGCAGCACTTGGTGATGTTGCAGTAGCCCAGGCCGTGCTCGTCCTGCGCGTCGTCGGCCCGCCGCTGCGCGACGTCGAGCGGGTGCATGTCCAGCTCGGCGATCCGCATCAGGTAGCGCGGGCCCGCGAAGGCCTCCTTGTTCTCCTCGTGGTCGCGCACCACGTGGCAGGTGTTCTGGCACAGGAAGCACTCGATGCACTTGCGGAACTCCTGGCCCCGCTCCACGTCGACCTGCTGCATCCGGTACTCGCCGGGGGCGAGGTCCGGCGGCGGCGCGAAGCTGGGCACCTCACGGGCCTTGGTGTAGTTGAATGACACGTCGGTGACGAGGTCGCGGATCACCGGGAACGCCCGCAGCGGGGTGACCGTGATGACCTCGTCCTCGGTGAACGTGCTCATCCGGGTCATGCACATCAGGCGCGGGCGGCCGTTGATCTCGGCGCTGCACGAGCCGCACTTGCCGGCCTTGCAGTTCCAGCGGACCGCGAGGTCCTGCGCCTCGGTCTGCTGGAGCCGGTGGATGATGTCGAGGACGACCTCGCCCTCGTTGACCTCGACCGGGTAGTCGACGAGCTCGCCCTTCTCGGAGTCGCCGCGCCACACGCGGAAGTGCTGCCAGTGGCTCATGAGTCCTCTCCCGACCCGGCGCGATGACCGCCCAGCTCCTCGCCGGTGTAGTACTTCTTCAGCTCGTCGAGCTCGAACAGGTCGAACAGCTCCGGCCGCATCGGGATCTGCTCCTTGCGGGCCAGCTCGACGTTGTCCTCGCCGAGGGCGGAGCAGACCAGCAGAACGTGCCGCCAGTCGGAGTCCATCGCCGGGTAGTCGTCGCGGGTGTGCCCGCCGCGGCTCTCCTGCCGCTCCAGCGCAGCCCGCGCCACGCACAGCGAGACCAGCAGCATGTTGCGCAGGTCGAGCGCCAGGTGCCAGCCCGGGTTGAACTCGCGGCGTCCCTCGACGCTCACCGTGCGGGTGCGCGTCGCGATGTCCTCGAGCTTCTTGAGCGCGAGCTCCATCTCGTCCGCCTTCCGGATGATGCCGACGAGGTCGTTCATCGTCTTCTGCAGCTCCAGGTGGACGACGAACGGGTTCTCCCCGCCCTCGGTGGCGCTGGAGAACGGCAGCAGCGCCCGCTGCTCCGCCTCGGCGACGTCGGCGGCCGCCACGGCGGGCACGGCGTCGAGCCCGTCGACGTACTCCGCCGCGCCCAGCCCGGCCCGGCGGCCGAAGACCAGCAGGTCCGACAGCGAGTTCCCGCCCAGGCGGTTGGAGCCGTGCATGCCGCCCGAGCACTCCCCCGCCGCGAACAGGCCGGGCACCGTCGACATCCCGGAGTCCGGGTCGACCTCGACCCCGCCCATCACGTAGTGGCAGGTCGGGCCGACCTCCATCGGCTCCTTGGTGATGTCGACGTCGGCCAGCTCCTTGAACTGGTGGTACATCGACGGCAGCCGCTTCTGGATCTCCTCGGGCGACAGCCGCGACGCGATGTCGAGGAACACCCCGCCGTGCGGGCTGCCCCGGCCGGCCTTGACCTCGGAGTTGATCGCGCGCGCGACCTCGTCGCGGGGCAGCAGCTCCGGCGGGCGGCGGTTGTTGTCCGGGTCGGTGTACCAGCGGTCGCCCTCCTCCTCGGAAGTGGCGTACTGCTCGCGGAACACGTCCGGGATGTACTCGAACATGAACCGCTTGCCCTCGGAGTTGCGCAGCACCCCGCCGTCGCCGCGGACCGACTCGGTGACGAGGATGCCCTTCACCGACGGCGGCCAGACCATGCCGGTCGGGTGGAACTGCAGGAACTCCATGTTGATGAGGGTGGCGCCGGCGCGCAGGGCCAGCGCGTGGCCGTCGCCGGTGTACTCCCAGGAGTTGGACGTCACCTGGTAGCTCTTGCCGACCCCACCGGTGGCCAGCACGATCGCCGGGGCGTCGAAGCGGACGAACCGGCCGTCGTCGCGGAAGTACCCGAAGCACCCGGACATCCGCCCGTCCGTCCGGAAGAGCTCGGTGATCGTGCACTCGTGGAACACGCGCAGGTGCGACTCGTAGTCCCCGGTGGCCGCGAAGTCCTCCTGCTGCAGCGAGACGATCTTCTGCTGGAGCGTCCGGATCAGCTCCAGGCCGGTCCGGTCGCCGACGTGGGCCAGCCGCGGATAGGTGTGCCCGCCGAAGTTGCGCTGGCTGATCTTGCCGTCCGCGGTGCGGTCGAACAGCGCCCCGTAGGTCTCCAGCTCCCAGACGCGGTCCGGCGCCTCCTTGGCGTGCAGCTCGGCCATCCGCCAGTTGTTGAGGAACTTGCCGCCGCGCATGGTGTCGCGGTAGTGGACCTGCCAGTTGTCGTTCGGGTTGACGTTGCCCATCGCCGCCGCGCAGCCGCCCTCGGCCATCACCGTGTGGGCCTTGCCGAACAGCGACTTGGAGATGATCGCGGTGCGCTTGCCCTGCAGGCGGGCCTCGATCGCCGCGCGCAGCCCGGCCCCGCCGGCGCCGATGACGACGACGTCGAAGTAGTGGTGCTCGATCTGCTCGCTCATGCCCCTCACCCCACGATCCGGAGATCGGTGATCCAGCCGGCCGAGACGGCCAGGATGTAGAAGTCCGTCAGCGCCAGCGTCCCCAGCGTGATCCAGGCCAGCTCCATGTGCCGGGTGTTGAGCCGCGAGACGAACTGCCAGCCCTTGTACCGCAGCGGGTGCTTCGAGAAGTGGTTCAGCCGGCCGCCGATGATGCTGCGGCAGGAGTGGCACGAGATCGTGTACGCCCAGAGGAAGAACACGTTGACCAGCAGGACGATGTTGCCCACGCCGAGTCCGAAACCGCCGTCCGCGGTCTGCAACGCGTACAACGCGTCGTAGGTGTTGATCAGCGAGATGAGCACGGCCGCGTAGAAAAAGTAGCGGTGCAGGTTCTGGCCCACCAGCGGGAAGCGGGTCTCCCCGGTGTAGCGGCGGTGCGGCTCGGCCACTGCGCAGGCCGGCGGGGAGAGCCAGAACGAGCGGTAGTAGGCCTTGCGGTAGTAGTAGCAGGTCAGCCGGAACAGCAGCAGGAACGGCAGGGTGAGCGCCGCGTACGGCAGCCACCACACGTCCGGGAGGATCCGGCCGAAGTGGGCCGCCTCGGGGAGGCACCCCACCGAGACGCACGGGGAGTAGAACGGCGTCAGGTAGTTGTATGCGGTGACGTAGTAGTGGTCCTGCTGGAAGGCCCGGACCGTCGCGTAGACGACCCACGCCGTGAGGCCGGCGAAGGTCGCCAACGGCGGGAGCCACCAGCGGTCCGTACGCAGCGTCCGCGCCGCGATCTGCGCCCGGCCTGCGGACGCGTCTGTGGTGGATGACACGTCAGGTTCCTCGTCTAGGGGTGCCGAATCGCGCGGAGCCTACGGTGGACCGCGCGAGCCGGGCGTGCGGGCTGTCACTGTGCGTCCGAACATGGTGACGCCGTCCGGGAGGTCCCGCTGGCTGGACGCAGGCGCCTGAGCTGCGGGTACATCGGTCACGTCGCCATCCGCGGAGCCTGATCCCGGCCGCGGCCCCGGTCCAATGCATCGAAGCGCCGCAACCCATGCCCGTACGCTATTCCGATGACGCTTCGCCAGCTCGCGTACCTGGTCGCCCTGGCCGATGTGGGGAGCTTCACGCGCGCGGCCGACCTGGTCGGGGTCGCCCAACCGACGCTGAGCCGCCAGCTGCGGGCCCTGGAGGACGACCTCGGCGCCCCGCTGGTGGAGCGTGGGGGAAGGGATGGCACCACGCTGACGGCCGCCGGCGAGGCGGTGCTGCCCTTCGCCCGGCGCATGCTCGCCGACGCGGACGGCGCCCGCACGGCCGTCGCGGAGCTCATCGGGCTGCGCCGGGGACGCGTGCGGCTCGGCGCCACGCCGTCGCTGTGCGTCGGGGTGGTGGCCGACGTGCTGCGCGCGTTCCACGGGGCGCATCCGGAGATCGCGTTGGAGCTGGTGGAGAGCGGCTCCCAGCCGCTCGTGCGGGCCCTGGCCCGCGGCGAGCTCGACATCGCCCTGGTCATCGTGCCGGCCGACGGGATCGAACCCGGTCTCGCGGCCGCGCCGCTGCTGCGGGAGCGGCTGTCCGTCGCCTCGGCGGCGACCGAGCCGGCACCGTTCCGCCGGGGCTCGGTGACGGTGGTCGAGCTGGCCCGCCGGCCGCTGGTCGTGCCGCGCGAGGGCTACGACCTGCGGGCGGCCACCTTGCGCGCGTTCGACCAGGCCGGCGCGACCCCGCGGCTGGCGGTGCAGGGCGGGGAGATGGACGCCGTGCTGCGGCTCGTGGAAGCCGGGACCGGGCTGGCCGTGGTGCCCGACATCGTCTTCGGCGGCCGACCCGGCCTGCGCCGCACCGCGCTGAACCCTCCGCTGTACCGCACGGTGGCGCTGGCCCACCGCGACGACGTGGCGCCGACCCACGCGGTGCGGGCGTTCCGGGACACGCTGCTGGGCTTCCTGGGCGAGCTGTCGGCCCGCGGAGGCCTGGTCGGGGACGTGCAGGTGCTGGCCCGCCCCGGCTCCGGCACCACGGCGGGATCGGTCGCGCCGGGTTAGGTTCGGCTGCATGGCCGCTGCCGACATCCACTTCTACTTCGACCCGGTCTGTCCGTTCGCCTGGATGACCAGCAAATGGGTGCGGATCGTGCAGGCGAAGCGTTCCTACGACGTGGACTGGCGGTTCGTCTCCCTGCGGCTGATCAACGCCCACGTCGACTACGACGCGCACTTCCCGCCCGAGTACGAGGCGGGACACACGGCGGGCCTGCGGCTGCTGCGGGTGGCCGCGCGGACGCGCGCGGAGCACGGGCCGGAGGCCGTCGGCCCGCTGTACGCGGCGCTCGGCGCGACGTTGTTCGACCGCGAGCCCGTCCCCGACGACCCGCGGGACCACGGCCACCGTGGCACGCGCGAGTTCGTGGCCCCGGTGCTCGCCGAGGTCGGGTTGCCCGCCGGGCTCGCCGACGCGCTCGACGACGACAGCTGGGACGTCGAGATCTCCGGTCAGACCGACCAGGCGCTCGGTCTGACCGGCAAGGACGTGGGCACCCCGATCCTGCATTTCGAGCCGCCGGGCGGCGTCGCCTTCTTCGGGCCGGTGATCAGCCGGCTGCCCGACGAGACGCAGGCCGTCGAGCTGTGGGAGCACGTCATCGCGCTGGCCCGCTTCCCCGGGTTCGCCGAGCTGAAGCGGAGCCTGCGCGAGCTGCCGCAGCTGCGGGCGCTGGGCGTCCGGGAGGACGAGGCCGGGGCGCAGCAGGACTGGCACGCCGGTAGCCGCAGGCAGAAGCGGTAGGCGGGGCGCAGGCGCTGCGCCGCCCCGGGTCAGTCCTCCGGCACGGTCCCGTCGTCGTCGACCGCGGCGCCCCGGTCCGCGAGCACCTCGCGCACGACCGCGTACGCGGTGCCCGCTCCGTAGCCCTTGCGCGCGAGCATGCCGACGAGCCTGCGCGCGGTCGCCGCCCGCGCGTCGGGAGTACCGATCGGCAGGTTCCGCAGCTTGCGCTCGACGAGCCCGCGGGCGCGCTCCGTCTCCGCCTGCACGTCGATCCCGGAGAGCGCCTCGCCGGCCACGTCGTCGGCCACGCCCCTGCGCCGCAGCTCGACGGCCAGTGCGCGCCGCCCCAGGCCGCGGACGACGTGTCGGGAGCGCACCCACTGCGCGGCGAAGGCCGCGTCGTCGATCAGCCCGACCTCGTCGAAGCGGCCCAGCACGGTGGCGGCCGCCTCGTCCGGCACGCCGCGCCGGGCGAGCGCCTGCGCGAGCTCGTGGCGGGTGCGGGCGCGGTCGGTGAGCAGCCGCAGGCAGATCTCCCGGGCGACCGCCTCCGGGTCGGCGTCGGGACCGGGCTCGGCCGGGGCCGTGCGGGGCCGACCGCGGGGGCGATCGGCGCGCCGCGACGCCGGGCCGCCCTCGTCCGGCTCGGCCGGGACGGCGGGACCACCCGGCGGGCCGGGGTGCTCGCCGGCGTCCTCGGGCCCGGCGCCGCTCGCCGTCCCGCTGCCGCGGCGGGGGCCCGAT
>DATLGI010000236.1:0-27852 GCA_035540535.1 Pseudonocardia sp. | reverse complement strand
GGTCGGGACGTACACCCAGCCCGGCCCGCTCCGGCTCCGGCGTCGGCGCCGGTGCCAGCGGCGGTCGACGTCCCGGTAGCCGGCGGGCGGCTCGCGGCGGACCGGGCCGTCCGGGACGGGCCGGTTGCGGACCACCCGCGGCCGCGCGCCCCCGGTGATCGCCGGCTCGAACTCCGGGGCGCGACCGAGGCCGAAGCGGAAACCCCGGTAGCGGGGCGGGCCGAAGAGGAACTTGCGCCCGACGACCCACTGCATGCCGTCCGGATCCGTGACGTACCGTTCCCGCACCCGCCGCCTCCGATCCCCCACCGTCCTGAGGAACCATGATGCCCGGCCGGCCGCCGTCGCTCGCCGCGCTCGCCGCGCAGCCCCCGGGTACCGACCTCGACGGGCTCGTCGCCGACCTCGCCGACAACGGCGTCGCCGCGCCCGGCGACGAGGCGCCGCTCGCCGCCGTCGTCGACGCCGCCGCGGCCGAGCACGACCTGGCCCTGTCGGTGGTGGTCGTGCCCGAGGCGGGCGGTGTCGACGAGCTCGTCGCCCTCGCCGAGGCACTGCGGGCGGAGCGCGGGGGCACGGTGCTGGTGCTCAGCCCGCGGTTCGGCGCGGCGGCGAGCGACACCCATGCGGACGTCGGCGAGGCCGCCCGGGACCTGCCGCTCGGCGACGCGCAGGCCGCGCAGGCCTTCGTCGACGAGCTGACCGACCCCGGCCCGCCGTGGCTGGCGATCCTGCTCGCCGGGGCGGCGCTGCTCGCGCTGGTGATCGGCGGGGGCCGCTGGTGGGAGCTGCGGCGACGGCGACGGCGCGACGCCGCGGCGCTCGCGGCCGAGGGCGCGCGGCTGCGGCACGAGGTCAGGGAGCTGGCCGACGAGATGCTCGCCCTCGAGCCGCGGGTCGGCCTGCGGCAGCGCCCCGACCTCGACGACGAGTACAGCGCGGTCGCCGTCGAGTACCGGGACCTGACGCACGCCGTGGAGGCCGACCCGGGGGACCGGCGGGCCGCCGACGCGCTCGCGGCCCGCGTCCGCGCGTTGCACGAGCGGGTGCGGGCCCTGGACGCCGCGACGCAGCACTGACCCCCGCACCTCGGAGCCGCCAGCGATGTTCCTCCAGGCCCGCAGACGGCGTCACGGCTCCGGAGCGCGGGCCAGTCCTCAGCCCAGCCCGGCCCGCCGCGCCCGCTCGACGGCCTCCGCCCGGCTCCCGACCTGCAGCTTCGTGAAGATCGCCGAGGCGTGGTTGGTCACCGTCTTCGGGGCCAGCCCGAGCCGCGCGCCGATCGTCGTGGTCGGCAGGCCGGCCGCGAGCAGCCCCAGCACCTCCCGCTCGCGCGGCGTGAGCTCGGGGAACGGGTCGGCCCGGGCCTGCGGCGCGGTGAGCCGGGCCAGGACCAGCCGGGCCACCCCCGGCCCGAGGATGGCCTCGCCGCCCGCCACGGCGTGGATGGCGCGGACGATCTCCTGCTGGCTCGCGCCCTTGAGCACGTAGCCCAGCGCGCCGGCGCGCATCGCGGCGAGCACGGAGTCGTCGTCGTCGAACATGGTCAGCATCAGCACGGCGACGTCCGGGGCCGCCCTGGCGATCTCCCGGGCGGCCCCGACGCCGTCGAGGTCGGGCATCTGCACGTCCAGGACGGCGACGTGCGGGCGCAGTGTCACCGCCGCCCGGACGGCCCCCCGGCCGGTGGCCGCGGTGCCGACCACCTCGACTCCCGGCACCGAGCCCAGCAGCGACGCCAGGCCGTCGCGCACCACGGGATGGTCGTCGGCGAGCACCACCCGCAGTATCCGGTCAGCCATCGCCGGCCCCGATCGGCAGGCACGCCCGGACCAGGCCGCCGCCGGCGACGGGCCCGGCCGACCACGTCCCACCCAGCTCGGTCGCCCGCTCCCCGATGGAACTCAGGCCGACCCCCGGCCGCCACTCCCGCACGCCGCCCGCACCGTCGTCCCGGACGACGATCTCCAGGGCGCCGTCGACCACCACGGTCAGCTCGACGTGCCGAGCACCGGCGTGGCGCACGGCGTTGGTCAGCGCCTCCATCCCGATCCGGTACGCGGCGACCTCGACCGCGGCGGGCAGTTCGGGCAGCGGCCGCGGGACCGTCACGACCACGCTCACCCCGGACCCGGCCGCGCCCAACTGCTCGGACTGCCGGCGCAACGCCTCGACCAGCCCCACCTCGTCCAGCGCGGGCGGGCGCAGCGCGTACACCAGGCGGCGGACGTCGGCGATCGCGCCGGTCGCGTCCGCGCGCAGCTCGGCGAGCAGCCGGGCGGCGGCGTCCGGATCGCCGCGCAGCAGGTTGCCCGCCGCATCCGCGCGGAACGCGATGCCGGTGAGCACCGGCCCGAGGCCGTCGTGCAGGTCGCGGCGCAGGCGGCGCCGCTCCTCCTCCCGGGCCGCGACGATCTCCTCGCGCGACCGCTGTACCGCCTCCCCCAGGGCGGTCGCGTGGACCGCGACGCCGAGCGGCCCCGCGAGCACCTCCAGGGCCGCCCGGTCGGCCGGGTCCAGGCGGCGCTGCCCGGCGCGCATCCCCACCACCAGCTCCCCCACCTGCTCGGCACGGTGCCGCAGCGGCACCGTCGCCAGCAGCTCCGGCGGGTCACCCACGCCCCGGTGGGAGTCCCCGACCCGCAGCGCCACGTACGGCAGGCGCAGCCCGTCGCGCAGGGTGGTGAGCAGGCCGTCGGGGTCGTCGCCGACGCCGCTGCCCATCCGCGCCAGCACCCGCACCGGGTCGGCCCGGTCACCGTAGAGCGCCCGGTCGACGACCCGCTGCAGCCGTACCCGGACCGGGTTGAACGCGGCGGCGACGACGAGGGTGGCCAGCAGCGACGGCCCCGGACCCGATCGCACCACCAGATCGGCCGCCGCGACCAGGCCCAGGTAGGCGCCGACGACGCCGGCGGTGAGCAGCGCGTAGAGCACGGCCCGGGAGAACACCAGCCGGATGTCGAGCAGCCGGTGCCGCAGCACCGCGATCGTGATCGCCGCCGGTACCAGCGGGATCACCAGCAGGACGAGGACGAGCTGCCCGGCCGGGCCCGCCGCGTTCGGGCCCCAGAACACGAGCATCCCGAGGACGACCGTGACCGCGAGGACCAGCCAGAGCAGCTGCCGGCGCTGCTGCTCGTCACCGCGGCGGTAGCGCAGCACCAGACCGGCGAGCGCGGCCAGGTACACGGCGAGGTTGGTGATCTCGACGGCGGTCCACAGCGGCCGCCAGCGCTCGTGGTCGGCGAGGAGGAACCAGGCCCGGGCGTCGGGGTCGTCGAGCAGCCCCTGCGGCGACGCGCCGTTCGCCACCACGAACACGATGCTGTTCACCGCGGTGAACCACACCACGGGCCGCCACCGCGGACCGGGGAGCGCGCCGGTCGGGAAGACCAGCAGCGCCAGCGGGACGAGCAGACCGATCGACCACGGCCAGCCGTACACGGCGACGGTCTGCACCGTGCGCAGCAGCGGTTCCGGCCAGCCCCGCGTGGTGCCGATGACGAGCAGTGGCGCCGCGGCCGCGGTACTGCCCTGCATGGCCGCCGCGGCCAGCAGCAGCCAGCCGATCGGGTTGCGGGGGCGGTGCACGGCGATCAGCACCGCGGCCACCCCGAACGACAGCGCGATCGCGGAGTTGGTCAACAGGAACGAGTCGCGCGCGTCGACGTAGGTGAAGCCGGCGACGACCGCGCCCAGCGCGGCCGTGGCGACCTCGGCGAGCACGAGCCCGAACAGGCCGGCGGCGAGCAGCGTGCGGCGCGGGGTCCGGCCGTGGTCGGCCGCCGGCGCGGGCGGCTGCGCCGTCGGGGTGTCACCCGGCACGGGCGCGTGGCCGTTCCCGGTGCCCGGGCCGCCCCCCGGCTCCTCGACGGCCCGTGGCGCGACCGCGTCGGTGCTCGTCATGGCGGCCCCCTCGCGGTCGGGTCGTGACCGGCGGGACGTGCCCTTCCCGGCCCGGTCACCGGCACATCATCGGCCACCCGGGTCCGGGCGTCACCGGGTTCGGCCCGGTCGTACCCGGGCAGCCGCCCGGGCCACCCGGGACGACCCCCCTGTCGGCCGGGAGCCCGCCGGAGCGACGGTTCCCGTTCGACGATCCCCGACCCCGGAGGCACCCCATGTCGACCACGACCCCGTCCAGCGTCGCCGCCGAGCGCGCGACACCCGCCCGTCGAGGTCCGGCCCACCTCGCCACGACCGTCGCCGTCGCCGCCGCCGGCCCGCTCGCCATCGCCGCGGTGCGCGCGATCCTGCCCTACGACACCGTGGACGACCCGGCCACGATCGTCACCGCGGTTCAGGCCGCCCCCGGCCCGACCTCGGCGGTGCTCTGGCTCGTGCTCGTCGCCGCGCTGACCCTGCCGCTCGGCGTCGTGATCGCCGGCGGTCTCGCGAGGCGGCACCGGCCGGTGTTCGGGACCGTCGCCGCCGTCGTCGCATGGCTCGGGTTCGTACCGATCTTCGCGGTCGCCGGCCTCGACCAGCTGGGCCGCGCCGCCGGCATCGCGGGGCTGTCGGTGGAGCAGACCGTCGCCGTGGCCACCGCCATGGACTCCCACCCGGCCGCGACCCTCGCGCTCGGGATGTTCGTGGTCGGGCACGTCCTCGGCGCGGTGCTGCTCGGGCTCGCGCTCTGGCGGGTGATCCCCCGCTGGGCAGCGGCCGCGCTGATGGTCTCCCAGCCGATGCACTTCGTCTTCGCGATCATCGTCCCGAACCACGCGCTCGACGCGCTGGCCTGGTCGCTCACGGCCGTGGGTTTCGCCGCGGCGGCCCTCGCTACAGCGGAGCGGTGAGCTCCAGGTGCACGCCGTCGGGGTCCTCGAACGACAGGATGGCGATGCCGAAGGCCGCCAGGTCCATCACCTCGCCGTGCGGAACGCCGCGCTCGGTGAGCCTGTCGACGGCCGCCACGAGCGCGTCCCGGGACGCGACGGTGAAGCAATGGATGCCGGTGGTGTCGATCAGGGCCATCGCGGGAGTATGCCGGACGCCGACGCCGGGACCGCGCGGATCCCTGCGGCCGCAGGACACGCGCGGCGGCGGCAGCGCACCCCGCGGGCACCGCTGCCGCCGCCGTCCCGTCCGGCGGGTCACCGCCGTCAGACCGCGACCACCTCGTCGACGTAGCCGTCCTGGTCGTGGTCGAAGCCGACCGTGTCGATCCAGCCGTCGAGGTCGGTGTCCAGCTCGTAGGTGTCCACCCAGCCGTCGAGGTCGGTGTCGGTGGCCCAGCCCTCGGCGTAGCCGTCGCCGTCGGCGTCGATCGCGTAGGTCTCGACGTAGCCGTCGTGGTCGGTGTCGAATCCCTCGTACATCTCGTCCTCCTCATCAGGTGCTGACGGGGATTGGAGCCGCGGCCCGGGCGGGATGTTCCCGGTGGCGCGGTGTGACCCGGCTCACTCGCCGAAGGTGTCGATCACGGCGTCGATCCGCTCGGTGATCTCCCCCGGCGTCAGGCCGTAGCTCGGGACGTAGCAGAGCAGGCGGTCGTAGAGGCCCGCGAAGCGGGCGATCTGTTCGCGTGCCTCCTCCGGTGTCCCCGCGACGGCCATCCGCGCGACCATCTCCGGTGACACCGCCGCGATCATGCCCTGCGCGTCGCGGCGCTTCCACGCCTCGCGCACCGCCGCCACCTCCGCCGCGAACCCCTCCAGCTCCACCAGGGGCGCGTAGGTGCGCACCACGGTGTAGAAGGCGATCTGGGCGGCGGCGTCGCGGCGGGCGCGGGCGGGGTCGTCGGCGACCGAGCAGATGACGTAGCCGGCGATCGGGACGGTGCCGACGCGGCCGGCCCGCGCGCCACCGGCGTCCAGTGCCGGGCGGACCACCTCGCGGACGTAGCGCGGGGTGAAGATCGGGTGGCCGACGAGCCCGTCGGCCACCGCCCCCGCCGCCTGAACCATCCGGGCGTTGAACCCGGCGAGGTACACCGGGATCGGCGCGCGCGGCGTCACGTCGGCGGTCGGTTGCAGCGCCATCCGGTAGAAGCGTCCCTCGTGGTGCACGCCGGCGGCGTCCATCGCCCAGATCCGCCGTAGCAGCGGCACGAGCTCCTCCACCCGCGGGGCCGGGGACAGCCCGTCGGCGCCGTGCCAGTCCTGCTGCATGCGCTTCGCCCCGGTGCCGAGGCCGAGGACGAGCCGGCCCCCGGAGAGCTCGTCGAGGTCGCGCGCCTCGATCGCGAGCACCAGCGGGCTGCGCCCGACCGCGTAGGCGATGCCGCTGCCGACGGTGATCGTCGAGGTCGCGGCGGCCATCGCGGCGAGCGAGACGGTGGCGGAGCGGTCATAGAACTCGGTGGTCCACACGGACTCGAACCCGCGCTCCTCGGCCCGGCGCGCGGCGGCCGCCGCCGTCGCGAGGGTTCCGCCGTGCACCGCCACCCCGAACCGCTCCGTCGAGCCCAGCTGCCGCGTCACGGGGCGAACCTACGCCGAGCACGCCGACAGCGACGACGACGTCCAGCCCGTAGGACACCGGAGTCGACGACCGCCTGGGGTCCGCGACGTCCGCGGGTTCACACGGTGGTGCGCCGGCCCCGCACGACGAGGCCGTCGAGCAGTTCGCGGGTCGCCGCCTCCACCGCGTCGACGGCGGCGGCGAACGCCTCGGCGTTGTGCGGCGCCGGGGTCCGGAACCCGGAGACCTTGCGGACGTACTGCAGCGCGGCGGCCCGGACGTCCTCGCCGGTGACGTCCTCGGTGTGCGGGGGGCGGAGCGTCTTGATGCTGCGGCACACGATCGGTCGACCTCCTGACGGCGCGGATGGCAGCATCGCCGACATGACGCTGCTCCCCGGTGTGCGCTCCGCGACCGTCGACACCGACCGCATCCGGACGCACTACCTCGAGACGGGACCGCCCGACGGTACCCCCGTCGTGATGGTGCACGGCAACCTCTCCAGCAGCCGCTTCTACGAGCACCTGCTGCCCGGCGCGCCCCCGCACCTGCGGGTGATCGCGCCCGACATGCGCGGTTTCGGCGACTCCGAGCCGGCCCCGCTCGACGCCACCCGCGGGCTCGCCGACTGGGCCGACGACATCGCGGCCCTGCTGCGCGCGCTGCGGATCGACGCCCCGCCGCACCTGGTCGGCTGGTCCACCGGGGGCGCGGCCATCGCGCGCTTCGCGATGGACCGCCCGGTGGCGTCGCTGACGTTCATCGATCCCGTGTCCCCGCACGGCTACGGCGGCACCCGCCCGGACGGCACCCCCTGGTTCGAGGATTTCGCCGGTTCCGGCGGGGGCACCGCGAACCCGGAGTTCGTCCGAAGGCTGCGCGACGGGGACGCCTCCGGCGAGAGCCCGCTCTCCCCGCGCAACGTGATGAACCTGCTGTACTGGGCACCGGGCCACCGCGAGCCGCGGGAGCGCGAGGACATCCTGGTCGGCGAGATCCTCAAGTCCCTGATCGGCGACGACGGCTACCCCGGCGACAGCGTCGGGTCGCCGAACTGGCCGTTCGTCGCGCCCGGCACGCGCGGCATCCTCAACGCGCTCTCGCCGAAGTACTGCGACTGGACCGGCGTCGTCGACCTCGACCCCAAACCGCCGGTGCTGTGGACGCACGGCACCAACGACCTCGTCGTCGCCGACGCCGCGGCGACCGAGATGGGCGCGCTCGGCTCGGCCGGCCAGGTTCCCGGCTGGCCGGGCGCGGACGCCTTCGCGCCGCAGCCGATGATCGCCCAGATCCGCACGGTGCTCGATCGGTACGCCGCCGCCGGCGGGCGCGTGCGGATCGAGATGTTCGACGGCTCCGGCCACGGCCCGCACTTCGACGCCCACGAGCGCTGGGCGGCGGTGTTCGCCGAGTTCCTCGCCTCCGTCTGACCAGCGCTGCGACGATCGGGTGAACCCGCGTCGGAACCGGGGCGTCCCGCGCGATGAAGGGGCGTGACCGGCGCGAGGGGTGTGCGACCCGACCCGGGCCTCGTGCTGCTCGACCTCTACGACACCGCCCTGCCGCAGGTCTACGGCTACCTGCTCGCGCGGTGCGGGCGCCGGTCGCTGGCCGAGGACCTCACCGCGGAGACGTTCCTGGCCGCCGTGGCGGCGTGCCGGCGCGCACCGGCGCCCGAGCCGAGCGCCGGCTGGCTCGTCGGCATCGCGCGGCACAAGCTGGCCGACCACTGGCGGGCGGCCGCGCGCGAGGAGCGCGGGCTGCGCGCGGTGCACGACGACCGCACCGGGCCGGCGGAGGGCGAGGACCCGTGGGACGGGCACCTCGACGTGCTCGTCGCCCACGAGGTGCTGGCGGCCCAGCTCCCGATCCACCGCGCGGCCCTGAGCCTGCGCTATCTCGACGGCCTGCCCGTGCGCGAGGTCGCCGAGCACCTCGGGCGCTCCGAGCGGGCCGCCGAGGCCCTGCTCGTCCGCGCTCGCGCCGCGTTCCGCCGCGGCTGCCGCTCGCATCGGGAGGGAGAGCCGTCATGAGCGACCCGTTCGACGCCCTCCGCGAGCCCCTGCGCCCCGTCGACCCCGATCCGGGTTTCGCCGCCCGGCTCCGCGACCGGCTGGCGCGCGTCCTGCTCGACCCTACGGAGGACACCGTGACCGAGACGACCACGCCCGGGCCCGACGAGGTGCAGCTCCCCGCCGAGCGGCTGCCGCTGCACGCGCTGACCCCCTACCTCGCCGTGCTCGACGCCCGCGCCGCCGTGGCGTTCTACGTCGACGCGTTCGGCGCGCGGCGCCGCGGCGAGCCGATCGTGATGCCCGACGGGCGGGTCGGCCACGTCGAGGTGGCACTCGGCGACAGCGTGCTGATGCTGGCCGAGGAGTTCCCGGAGATCGGCCTGGTGGCGCCGGTGACGCGCGGTGGGGCATCGCAGTCGCTGCGGCTGGAGGTGGCCGATCCCGACGCCGCCGTCGCCCGCGCCGTCGCCCTCGGTGCCACGCCGGACCGCCCCGTCGCCGACTCGCCGTACGGGCGCGACGGGGTGGTACTGGACCCGTCGGGGCACCGCTGGATGGTGTCGCGGCCGGTCCCCGGGCCGCGTCCGGGCGACGCCGTCTACGCCGCGGTGTGGACGCCCGACGTGCAGCGCGCCGAGCGGTTCTACGGCGCCGTCCTCGGCTGGCGGACCGTCGCCGGGTCCGGGCCGCGCGGGCGCCGGGTGGCGAACCTGCCGTCCCGGATCGGGCTGTGGGGCGGCGAGGCCCGGCCGACGCTGTTCACCTGCTGGACGGTGCTCGACGTCGACCGGGCCGTCGAGCTCGTCCGGGCCGCCGGCGGCACGGCGGACGACCCGCGCGAGGAGGCGCACGGCCGCGTCGCGGACTGCGTCGACGACCAGGGGTTGCCCTTCGCGGTGTGGTCCGGCCCGGGGGGCGGCGGGGGCGCCCCCGCACCGGGGCCCGGCGAGGTCGCGTACGTCGAGCTGCGGGTGCCCGACGCGACCCGGGCGCGCGCCTTCTACGGCACCGTGCTCGGCTGGGGCTTCGCCCCCGGCCGCCAGCCCGGCCACTGGAACGGCCTCGCCGGTGCCGCCCGGACGAACCCGCGCACCGGGCTCTCCGGCGGGCACCCGGCGCCGGTCGCCGTGCCGACGTTCGCCGTCGCCGATCTCGACGCCGCCGTCGCCGAGGTCCGGGCGGCCGGTGGCACCGCGGCGGAGCCGGTGCGTGGGCCCTACGGAGCCCTCGCCGACGCCGTCGACGACCAGGGCGGGCGGTTCCGGCTGCTGCAGTTCGAGAGCGGGTCCGTCGGTTAACCTGACCCATCGTGTCGACAGATGCTGACCCGTCGACACGGGTGAGGGAGGCGACGTGGCAGCAGACCTGGCCTTCGACGCGCTCGCGGATCCGGTCCGGCGCGAGATCCTGGCCGTGCTCGCCGAGCACGAGGAGTGCAGCGCCGGCGAGCTGTCGAGCCACATCCGGCGGGTCGGGCGCACCGCGGTGTCCAGCCACCTGCGCGTGCTGCGCACCGCCGGGCTGGTCACGGAGCGGCGCACCGGCCGGTTCCGCTACTACTCCGTGCAGTCCGACGGCCCGGCGCAGGACGTCATCCGCCTGCTCCAGGAGCTGTTCCAGGGGTCGCTGGACGAGGCGAGGGCGGCCGTCGGGGCGACCCGCCCGGCGGCCGCACCGACGGGCGGCTGATCCGCGGGCTCCCAGGCGGCAACGCGACAGCAGCCGTTGACGCGTCGTTGCCGGGGTCAATAGGGTCGTGCGACCGGGCGCACTCCCGCTCGCGATCAGCAAGGAGACGTGCGATGCCCCTCCAGCCGCCCGACCCGGCCGCCCTGGCGAAGGTCGCCGAGCACTACGGCCTGAAGCTCACCGATGCCGACCTCGCGTCGTTCGCGCCGATGGTGCACGGTCTGCTCGCGTCCTGGGACACCGTCGAGGCCCTGTACGCCGAGACCGCCCCGGCTGCGCCGGAGCGCGCCTGGAATCGCCCGGAGGGCGCCGACAACCCGTACAACGCCTGGTACGTCACCACGTCGATCACCGAGGGTGGTGCGGGCCCGCTCGCCGGGCGGACGGTGGCGGTCAAGGACAACACGATGGTCGCCGGCGTGCCGATGATGAACGGCTCGAAGACCGTCGAGGGCTTCGTCCCGTCCCGGGACGCCACGGTCGTCACCCGGCTGCTCGAGGCCGGCGCGACGATCACCGGCAAGGCCGCGTGCGAGGACCTCTGCTTCTCCGGCGGCTCGCACACCGTGCGAACCGGGAACGTCCGCAACCCGTGGGACGAGTCGCGCTCGGCCGGTGGCTCGTCGTGCGGCAGCGCGGCGCTGGTCGCGGGCGGGCAGGTCGACCTGGCCACCGGCGGGGACCAGGGCGGGTCGGTGCGGATCCCGAGCGCGTACAGCGGGATCGTCGGGCACAAACCGACGCACGGGCTGGTGCCCTACACCGGTGCCTTCCCGATCGAGCAGACGATCGACCACCTCGGCCCGATGACCCGCACCGTCGCCGACGCCGCCCTCATGCTCTCCGTCATGGCCGGAAGCGACGGGTGCGACCCGCGCCAGCCGCGCGACCTCGTCCCGGACGACTACGTCGGCGCGCTGCAGCGTTCCGCTGCGGGCCTGCGCGTCGGGGTCGTGACCGAGGGCTTCGCCCACCCCAACTCCGACCCGGGCGTCGACGCCGCGGTGCGCGCCGCCGTCGACACCCTCTGCGGGGCGGGGCTCTCCGCGGAGGAGGTCTCGATCCCTTGGCACGCCCACGGCGCGCGGATCTGGGACGTGATCGCCACCGAGGGCGCGACCGTGCAGATGGTCGACGCGAACGGCTACGGGATGAACTGGGAGGGCTCCTACGACCCCGAGCTGATCGCGCACTACGGCCGCCAGTGGCGGGCCGACCCGACGCAGTTCTCCGAGACGGTCAAGCTCGTGCTGCTGGCCGGGCGGTACGCGGTGGACACCCAGTACGGGCGCCACTACGCGATGGCGCGCAACCTCGCCAACCAGCTACGCGACGCCTACAACGACGCGCTCGGACGGTACGACGTGCTCGTCATGCCGACCCTGCCGGTCGCCGCGAGCGTGCTGCCCGGTCCGGACGCGCCGCGCGAGGAGGTGATCGTCCGGGCGCTCGAGATGATCGCCAACACATGCCCGATGGACGTCACGGGGCACCCCGCCTGCTCGGTGCCCGCCGGGCTCGTCGACGGGCTCCCGGCCGGCTTGATGATCATCGGCAGGCACTGGGACGACGCGACCGTGCTGCGCGTGGCGCGCACGTTCGAGCAGGCGGTCGGGGGCTTCCCGACGCCGGGTGGGTCGAGCGGAAGGGCTTCGGCATGAACGGCGTGCACGATCTCGGCGGCACCGACGGGCTCGGGCCCGTGCCGGTCGAGGAGAACGAGCCGGTCTGGCACGCGGAGTGGGAGAAGGCGGCGTTCGGCATGTTCTCCATGCCGTTCCGCGCCGGGTTCTTCGGCGTCGACCAGTTCCGGTACGGCATCGAGCAGATGCACCCCGCGATCTACCTGCTCTCGCCGTACTACGAGCACTGGGCGCACGCGGCCGAGCACTACGGGGTCGAGAAGGGGGTGCTCGACCCGGCGGAGATCGAGGAGCGGACCCGGTTCTACCTGGAGAACCCCGACGCCCCGCTGCCCGAGCGCTCCGACCCGGACCTGATGGGCTTCGTCGACGCCGCCGTGAAGCACGGCGCCCCGGCCCGCCGGGAGTCCACCGCGGAGCCGAAGTTCGCGGTCGGCGACCGGGTGACCGTCGTCGACACCAGCCCGCGCGGCCACACCCGCAAGGCCCGCTACGTGCGCGGGAAGACGGGCGTGATCGAGATGGCGCACGGCACGTTCATCTACCCGGACAGCGCCGGCAACGGCGAGGGCGACGACCCGCAGCACGTCTACACGGTCAAGTTCACCAACTCCGAGCTCTGGGGCGCGGAGGCCGCGGAGCCCAACGGCGTCGTGTACTTCGACGTGTGGGAGCCCTACATCGTCCCGGCCAGCGAGCGAGGAGCAGCCGCATGACCACCACACCGATCAACCCACCGAAGGTCGCCACCCAGGAGGAGATCGCCGCCCGCGTCAAGGCCCTCGAAGCCATCATGATCGAGAAGGGGATCATGACGCCGGCGGCCGTCGACCGGCTCGCGGAGATCTACGAGAACGAGGTCGGCCCGCAGCTCGGGGCGAGCGTCGTCGCGAAGGCGTGGGTGGACCCGGAGTACAGGGCCCGGCTGCTGGAGGACGCCACGTCGGCCTGCGCCGAGCTGGGCATCGGCGGTCTGCAGGGCGAGGACATGGTCGTCGTCGAGAACACCGACGGCGTGCACAACGTGATCACCTGCACGCTCTGCTCCTGCTACCCGTGGCCGGTGCTGGGTCTGCCGCCGAACTGGTACAAGGGCCCGCAGTACCGGGCCCGCATCGTGCGCGAGCCGCGCAAGGTGCTGCGTGAGGACTTCGGGCTCGACATCCCCGACTCCGTCGAGATCCGGGTGTGGGACTCGTCGTCGGAGATGCGGTACTGGGTGCTGCCCCGGCGCCCCGCGGGCACCGAGGACCTCGACGAGAAGGCGCTCGCCGCGCTCGTCACCCGCGACTCGATGATCGGCACCGGCATCCCGAGGTCGCCGTGACGGGGTTCCGCACCGGGGCCACGGAGCTCGGCGACGCCCGCCGGCGGGTCGAGGCGCTGGTCGCCGACCTGCCGGGCGGGCCGGGCGAGCGGCCGTTCGAGCACCCGTGGGAGCTGCGGGCGTTCGCGCTGGCCGTCGCGGCGTACCAGAACGGGCAGTACGAGTGGTCGGAGTTCCAGCTCTCGCTGATCGACTCGATCCGGCGCTGGGAGCGGGGTGAGGGCGGGGAGCCGTGGTCGTACTACGAGCACTGGCTCACCGCGCTCGAGACCGTGCTCGCCGGGAACGGCGCGCTCTCCGAGGCGGCGCTCGACGAGCGGACGAAGGCCGTGCTGGCCACCCCGCGCGCGGCGAACCACCACGAGGCGCACCGCGAACCGGTGGCGATCGACCCGGCCCGCTGACCGGCGGCTGGGGCTGAAGCGGCACCAGGAGGCCATCGACGCCGCGTCCGCGGAGATGCCCGCCGCTGATCGCACCAGGAGTGTCACGCCGGCACGGCGGTCGCCTCGGAGGTGGCCCGCTCGGCGCGGGGAGCGCGCCGCCGCTGCAACCGGTGCCACAGGCCGCGCTCGGGCTGGTCGGCGAGCGCCGCGGTCAGCCGGTCGAGGAAGATCGCCAGGATGACGACGGCCAGCCCGCCCTCGAAGCCGGCGGCGACGTCGAGCTGGGTGACGGCCCCGACCACGACGGTCCCGAGCCCCCCGGCCCCGGCCAGCCCCGCGACGACGACCATGGACAGCGCCAGCATGATCACCTGGTTGATCCCGGCCATGATCGACGGCAGCGCCATCGGCAGCTGCACCTCGCGCAGGATCTGGCGCGGATGCGCCCCGAACGCGTGCGCCGCCTCCACGACCTCCGGGTCCACCCCGCGGATCCCCAGCTCGGTGAGCCGGACCGCGGGCGGGATCGAGAAGATCGTCGTGGCGACGACGCCGGGGACCACGCCGATCCCGAAGAAGAAGACGGCCGGGATGAGGTAGACGAAGACCGGCGTGGTCTGCATGAAGTCGAGCACCGGGCGCAGGACCACGCTCGCCCCGCGGTTGCGCGCGGCCCAGATCCCGAGCGGCACGCCGACGGCCGCCGCGATCGCGGCCGCGACGATCACGAGCCCGAGCGTGTCCATCGTCTCCTCCCACAGGTCCAGCGAGGCCACCAGGAGGAACGCGAGCAGGGTGAACACCCCGAACCCGATCCCCCGGGCCAGCAGCGCGGCCAGGGTCAGCACGAGGACCCAGACGACGAACGGCGGCGCGATCAGGGCCGACGTGATCGTCTCGACGAGCACGGTCATCACCGCGCTGATCACGTCGAACACGCCCGGGATCGTGCGCAGCAGCCAGCTGATGAACCGGTCGACGTACTCGCCGAGCTCGATGCGGGGCACGGTCAGCTCCCGGTGGGTACGGCCGCCAGCGCGGCGAGGACGGCGGCGCGGGGCACCACGCCGAGCAGACGTCCCTCCCGGTCGACGACCGCGAGGGGCACCACGTGGCGGCCGAGCCGGCCGACGATGTCGATGAGCGGCCGGTCCGGCTCGGTGGTGGCGAAGTCCGCGACGAGACCCTCGGTGCCGATCTCGGCGCGACCGGTGCTGGCCGCGTGCGCCAGCCAGTCGTCGCGGATGACACCGAGGAGGCGGCACTCGTCGTCGACGACGTACGCGCCGTTGGCCTCCGCGCCGCCGAGCCGGCGCAGCACGTCGGCCGGCCGGTCGGCGGGTCGCGCCACGACCCGCGGCTCGCGCAGCACGTCCTCGGCGGTGAGCACGCGGGTGCGGTCGACGTCGGAGACGAAGTCGGCCACGTAGTCGTTCGCCGGTGCGGCCAGGATCTCCGGCCCGGTTCCGAGCTGCACGAGCCGGCCGTCGCGGAGCAGCAGGATCCGGTCACCGAGCCGCATGGCCTCGTTCAGGTCGTGCGTGATGAAGACGATCGTCTTGCGCAGCTCCTTCTGCAGGCGGATCAGCAGCGCCTGCATGTCGCGACGGATCAGCGGGTCCAGCGCGGAGAACGGCTCGTCCATCAGCAGGACGTCGGTGTCGCTCGCCAGCGCCCGGGCCAGGCCGACCCGCTGCTTCATCCCGCCGGAGAGCTCGTCGGGTCGCGCGCCCGCGCGGTCGGCGAGGCCGACCTGCTCCAGCGCCCACCGCGCCCGCTCCTGGCGTTCCCGCTCGGGCACCCCGCGGATCTGCAGGCCGTACTCCGCGTTCTGCTGCACGGTGCGGTGCGGCAGGAGCGCGAAGTGCTGGAACACCATGCTCATCCGCCGGTTCCGCAGAGCGCGCAGCTCCGCGTCCCCGAGGCCGGACAGCTCGCGCCCGTCGATCCGGATGGAGCCTCCGCTCGGTTCGATCAGGCGGTTGAGCAGTCGCACCAGCGTGCTCTTGCCCGACCCGGACAGGCCCATCACGACGAACAGCTCGCCGGGCTCGACGGTGAACGACACGTCGTGCACCGCGACTGTCGCGCCGGTGCGCCGCTGCACGTCCGCCCGGTCGATGCCGTCGCGGGCCAGCGCGAGCGCCTCCGCGACCGCGGGACCCCCGCCGAAGACCTTGCTGAGGTCCCGGCACTCGATCACTGGGCCACCCACTCCTGCACGAGGGGCTGGTTGGCCTCCATCCACTCCCGCGCCACGTCCTCGACCGGTCGGCCGTCGACGTCCACCTGCTTGAGCATCGTCTCGATGTCGGCGAGCGGGAGCCGGAACCGCTCCAGCATCGCGAAGAACTGCGGCGCCTGCTCCTGCAGCTCGGTGCTGGCGGCGGTCCACGCGGCGTAGTCCGGCATCGCGCACGCCCCGTCGCCGGTGGTGAAGCAGTCCTCCTGGTACGGGTTGGGCTCCTCCAGCTTCGTCAGGTCGAACTCGCTGAACGCCCAGTGCGGGTGGTACAGGTACACCAGGATCGGCTCCTGGCGCTCGATCGCCCGGCGCAGCTCGGCCAGCTGCGCGGCCTCGCTGGAGGTCACCTGCTGGAGGTTGATGCCGTATCCGGTGAGCCGCTGCGCGTTCTGCTGGGTGGTGATGAAGCTCGGGTCGGCGTCGACTAGCCGGTTCCCGAGCGGGGCGGCGTAGTCGTTGAGCTGGGTCACGCTGGTGAGCCCCTCCAGCGGCTGGCCGGGCTGAAGCGAGGCCGTCGGGACGTACCAGCCCTGGTCGGCCCCGCCGTAGGTCTCGGAGACGAGGGTGACCCGCTGCGCCGCCTGGTCGGCCAGCTCCTGCTGGTTTGGCAGGGCGACCTCGGCGAGCAGGTCGATGTCGCCGCGCTGCGCGCCGGCCCACGCGGGTGCGGGACCGAGCTGGGTCAGCGCGATCTCGGAGACGCCGAGCTGCGGGTTCCGGGCCGCCACCTCGACCAGGATCGCGTTGGTCAGCGCGGCCGCGCTCCACGGGAACTCCGCGGCGCTGATCGTGACGCCCTGGCCGGCGCCGGCGCCGCCGGCGGACTCGCCGCCGCCGCACGCGGTGAGCACGCCGGCCAGGACGAGCAGCCAGCTGAGGGTCGTGCGGGCCCTCGGGCGGTGGGATGAACCGAGCATGGGAGGTTCCTTCCCACGCGTCGCCGCCGGCGGGACGTCACCGGGGCGGCACGTGCATGTCGTGAGGAGCTGATCACTCGGTCGGCGGGTCCGGACGGGTGAGCACCGCCGACACGGCCGGTGTTCGCTGCGCAGCGTCCCCTCTGGGCTTCGACGGGACAAGCCCACATACCGCGACCGTTACCCGGGAACGGCCGCCCGGAACCGCGGTCACATCGAGATCGAGCCCTTGCGGAAGTCCGACCGGCCGATCGCGACGTCCACCAGCACGGGCCGGTCCGTCGTCGCGCGGGCCGTGCGCAGCGCGTCCGCGAGCCCGGCCGGATCGTCGACGTGCAGGCCGAGCGCGCCGAAGCCCTCGACGACCCGGTCGTAGCGGGTCGGCGCGAGGACGGTGCCGACGTCGTCGCCGAGCATCTCGACCTGCTCCCGCGCGATCTGCGACCAGGCGGCGTCGTTGCCGACCACCGCCACGACCGGGAGGTCGTGGCGGACGAACGTGTCGAACTCGGCGAGGGAGTAGCCGACCGACCCGTCGCCGAAGACGATCCAGACCGGCGCGTCCGGGTACACGAGCTTCGCGCCGAGCGCGAACCCCGCTCCGACGCCGAGCGTCCCGAACGCCCCGGGGTCGAGCCAGCGCAGGGGGCCGTCCGGGGCGACCGTGTACGACGCCGTCGCGACGATGTCCCCGCCGTCGCCGACGACGACCGCGCCCGGCGGCAGCGCGGCGGCCACCTCCCGGCACATCCGCACCGGGTTGACGTTCTCGGTCGGGGCCTGCGCCTGAGCGTCGATCTCGGCCTCGCGGGCCGCGTCCCGCGCCGCCAGCGCGCGGTGCCACTCGGCCCAGCGGGGCTCGTCGGGCAGCCCGTCCGCGATCCCCTCGAGCGCGAGCCCGGCGTCGCCGAGGACGGCGACGTCAGGACGACGGTTGCGACGCAGGTCGGCGCGGCTGCGGTTGAGCGACACATGGGTCGCGCGGCGCGGGATGTGGTTGCCGTAGTCGAGCCGGAAGTCGGCCGGCACGCCCGCGAGCACGACGAGGTCGGCCTCGCGCAGCGCGTCGCGGCGCTTGTGGCGCGCCTGGAGCGGGTGGTCGCGGCCGAGCAGGCCGCGCGCCATCCCGGAGAGGTAGACCGGCGCGCCGATCCGTTCGAGCGCGGCCGCGACCCGCTTGCCGCTGCCCGCCTCGACCAGCGCCTGGCTGCCGACCAGCACGACGGGGCGGGCCGCCGCCGCCAGCCGCTCGGCCGCGGTGGCGACCGCGGCCGCGTCCGGCGCGGGGACGGCCACCTCGACGGGCACGGCGGCGACGGGCTCCCCGGCGCCGGAGAACATCCGACGCACCCGCAGGGACAGATAGGCCTTGACGGCCCGCTCGGCGAGCGTGCGCCCCCCGCGCGCCGCGCCGTACCAGGAGCGGACCAGCGCCTCGTCGTAGAGCAGGTCGATCGGCAGCTCGACGAACACCGGCCCGGGCACGCCCTCCCGGGCGGCGCGGAACGCCGCCTCCACCGCCGGGCCGACGTCCACGACGCGCCGCACCCGCGTCGCCGCCTTGACGTGCGGCCCCATGAGCGCCATCTGGTCGATGTCCTGGAGCGCCCCACGGCCCTGGAGCACCGTGGGCGCCGCGCCGCCGAGCAGCACGACGGGTGACTGCGCGAGCTGCGCGTTCTTCACCGCCGTCACGGTGTTGGTGACTCCGGGACCCGCGGTGACCGCGGCGACGCCGGGACGGCCGGTGAGCCGGGCGACTGCGTCGGCGGCGAACACCGCCGTCGCCTCGTGGCGGGTGTCCACCACCCGGATGCCACGGTCCTTCGCGCTCACCAGGATCGGCGAAATGTGCCCGCCGCAGAGGGTGAACAGGAACCGGGTGCCCTGCGCGCGCAGGATCTCGGCGACGACGTCTCCCCCGTGCATGCTCGCGAGCCTAACCGCCGGAGCCGCGGCTCCCGCGGGTTCGGAGGAGGTCGGCGGTGGTCCGGCGGGCCCGTCCCGCCGCTCCGGCGACGATCAGTTCGAGGGGGCCCTGGCCGAGCCACCTCCCCCACAGCACGGCGAACGCGAGCACAACGGTCACCATCAGCAGGAAGAGCAGTGCCGGATCGTCCGCCGGGACCGCGGTGGCGAGGACGACCAGGTGGGCCGCGTAGAGCGTGAGTGCCATGCCGCCCGCCATGCCCAGCGGCCGCAGCAGCCGGGCGATCGCCCCGATCCGGGTCAGCAGAAGAGCGGCGCCGAGGACGACCATGGCCGAGCCGAGCGTGTGTGCGACGTCCACCGGCGTGTGCGAGTGCGGGGCCGGGAGCGCGAGGTACCACCACGACGCGACGAGCTCCGGCTCCCAGAGCAGCTCCTGGACCACCTCGCCCGGGTCGTCGTCGGAACCGGTCCTGGAGATCAACCGGGCGAGGCCGCCCAGCGGGTACAGGACGACGGCGGACACGACGCGCGCGGCGACGGCCAGCGCGGCGCCGGCACCCACGAGCCACCACGCGACCCGCCGGGAGTGCAGGTCCAGCCGGCCGATCGCCAGCCCCGCGCACAGGTACGCGAGGTAGACGACGATCGGGTACTCACCGGTCACGCTCAGCTGGACGAGCAACCCCACCGGGTCCTCCACCAGGGTCGCCGGCGTGGGATCGGCCTCGGCGGCAGGCAGCCCGAGGTCGGCCGTCGCGACGATCAGTACCGGACCCAGGGCGATCACCGCTGCGGCCACACCGGCCAGCACGCGGGGCGGCAGCCCCAGCAGCGGGATGGCGAGCAGGAACAGCAGCGCGTAGAACGGCAGGATCCCGTCGATCCCGTTGAGCTCTGCGAGAAGTCCCAGGGCGAGGCCGAGCGCCCCGATCAGCACGGCCCGGACGGTGAGGCCCGCGGCGACCGCCACTCGGTCGCGCCCCTGCACGACGGCCCGGCCGCCGGACAGGAACGCCAGGCCGACGCCGGCGACCAGGACGAAGGTGGCCGCCGACCGCCCGCCGGCGACGAGCGTCGCCGCGGTCGGTTCACCGTCCTCGTCGAGGAGGGGGAACGTGTGGACGGCCACCATCCCCACCAGCGCGGCCCCGCGGGCGACGTCGACACCGAGCACCCGCCGCGCGCGCGTGGTCGTCGTGCCGGACACCGCGGCCGAGGCCGGGTGGGAGGTGATCGGATCTCGGGCGTGCAACATCGGTACCACCTGAGTTCGCTGGGTGGCCGGCTTGCGGGCCGGGGGATCGTGGGCCCTGCGGTGCTGAGGGCAGGGGTCGTCGCCGCGGGCACGGTCCGACCTGCGTCGGTCCGGTACCGCATCCTGGGGCGGGACGGAGAGCCGTTCGCGGCTACCCGTAACGGCGCCGTTCGTGGAAGAAGTCGTCGATGACGTGCAGCTCGCCGGCGCGGACCACCTCGTCGTAGACGTACTTGCCCACCGCGAGGTCGAGCACCCCGAGACCGAAGGGTGAGAACACCAGGGGCCGGTCCGCCGGCAGCGTGACGCGCCCGGCCATGATGTCGTCCAGCGTGCCGTGCACGAAGTCCCGATTCCCGGTGAGCTGCTCGGCCAGATGCGGCGAGGTGTCCGCCTTCAGGCAGTGCTCGACGTCGTCGACGATGTTGGTCGAGGCGAGCACGATCTCCGGCGCGAGGTCACGCAGGGACACGTGCAGCACCACCGGGTCGTGGTCGAACCACCGCACGTCGTGGACGTGCGGCGTGCCGGCGACGGTGGCGAAGACCACCAGGTCGCTGGAGCGCACGAGCTGCTCGGCACTGTCGCGCACCGTGATCCGGCCGGCGGTGCCCGACTGCTCCAGGTGACCGCGGAACCCGGCCGCGCTGTCGGCCGACAGGTCGTACACGCCGATCTCGTCGAACGACCAGCCGGTGCCGGCCAGGAAGGTGTGGATGTAGCGGGCGATCAGGCCCACCCCGAAGAACCCGACGCGGGTCGGGCGCGGCCGGCCGCGGGTGAGTCGGTCCGCCGCCGCCGCCGCCGACGCCGCCGTCCTGGTGGCGCTGATGATCGAGCTCTCCAGGACCGCGAACGGGTAGCCGGTGTCGTGGTCGTTGAGGATGAGCACGGCCGAGGCCCTCGGGATCCCGGCCGCGACGTTCCCCGGGAAGCTGGAGATCCACTTCAGGCCGTCCACCCGCACGTTGCCGCCGATCGAGGCGGGCAGCGCGATGATCCGCGAGGACGGGCGGTCGGGGAAGCGCAGGAAGTAGGACGGCGGGTTCACCGAGTCGCCCGCGCCGTGCAGCCGGTAGGTGGCCTCGACCAGCTCGACGAGCTGCTTCTCGCGACCCTGCAGCGCCTGCCGCACCTGCGCACCGGAGATCACCGCGAACGGCGGGACCGTGATCGATGCCGGGGTGCTCATCGTGGGCCTGTCGGCACGGGCGCGGGCGTGTTGAGGCGTACGGCGTCGGTCATCGCGACGAGCACCTCGCGCGGCCCCTCGTAGGCCTCCCGGCTGTGCGCCATCCGGACGTTGTCGACGAGCATGAGGTCGCCCGCCTGCCACGGCTCGCGGATCGTGTTGGCGTCGTAGACCTGGTTGAGCAGCGTCACGATGTCCTGGCCGACCGGGGCGCCGCCACCGAAGCGGGTGGTGAAGGGCAGCCCGTCGGCGCCGTAGACCTCCACCAGGTACTCACGCACCTCGGGGGCCATCGTCCACTCGTTGAGGAAGCCGATCTGGTTGAACCAGCACGGCCGGCCGCTGACGGCGTGGCGCAGGACGGCTGCGCGGCGCTGCCAGGTGCGCAGACCACCGCCGGGCTGCCACTCGAACGCGATCCCGTTGCCGCGGCAGTAGCTCTCGACCGCGCCCCGGTCGGCGGTGCCGAACGCCTCGTCGTAGGACGCCCCGATCTCGTCGTTGTAGTTGCGGACGAGCAGCCAGCCCTCGTGCTCGAAGCGCCGGACCAGGTCGGCGGGCAGGGCACGGATGACGGCGGTCGAGTCGGCCAGCGCGGTCGCCCCGCCCGCGGCCGGTGGGGTGAGACACGCGAACAACATCAGGGTGGGGAAGGTAAGCGCGTAGCTCAGCTCGTGGTGCATGCACATCGGCTGGTTCGCCGGCCACTTGACCGAGGAGTACACACCCTCGGCGTAGCTCCGCCGGGGCGCGAAAGCCTCCTTCTCGATCATCAGGCCGCTGCCCAGCCGCTGGAGGACGGCAGCGGTACCGGCCACGTCGCGCAGGCCGAGGCCGCGGACCAGGACCGCGCCGTGCTCGGCGACGACGGCCCGCAGCGCGTCGCGGTGCCGGGCGGCCCAGCCCGGCGCGTCACCGGTGGGATCGACCCTCAGCAACGGGATGCGGCCGGGCCGCAGCTCGACGTCCAGCGGTGGCGCCACGAACGGGGACGACATCATGATCTCCTTCATCGGGTGAGGTGTCGGTTGCGGTCGGTCATCGATCAGGGCGAGGCGACCAGCTCGGCGGCGTGCAGCACCGCCCGGGCCGCCTCGGTCGGACGGGTGCGCAGGAAGTAGTGCCCGCCGTCGGGGAGCTGGTGCAGCTCCACCTGCTCGGCCACGACCCGCCAGTCGCCGTACCGGTGGGCGGACTCCGCGGTGCTCGGGTCGTCGGCGGCGACGACCACCGTCACCGGCGCGGTCAGCTTCACCGCCGGAGGAGCCTCGAGCAGATCGGCGAGATACCTGTGGGCGGACGCGCAGTCGTGCCGGTAGGCGGCGCCGACGTGCTCCGCGCGCTGCGCATCGAGCTCACCGAGCTCGGTGTAGCCGCTGTCCGCGCTCAGCCGCGCGGCGAGCTCCGCGTCCGTGCTGCTGGTCAGCTCGGTGACGGCGGCCCGCCGGGCGGCGGCGTCGCCGGGCAGTTGCGCGGCGAGGAACACCCGCTCGACCTCGATCCCGCGCTCCTCCAGCGCCCGGCTCGTCGCCACCGCGGGTGCGGTGCCGGAGGAGTGCCCCCAGAGCAGGACCCGGCCGGGGCCGCGCCGGACGATCTCCTCGACGACCTGCTCGACCACCTGCGCCATCGGCGCGAACGGCTCGGTGCGGGCGGTGATGTCGTGGCCCGGGAGCTCGACGGCGTGGACCGCCAGCCCGCTCCCCCGCAGCGCCCTGGCCATCGGCTGGTAATTCACCGCGTTGCCGCCGGCGTACGGGAAGCAGACGAGCGTCGCGGTGTGCGGCCCGTCCGGCGCCGACAGCGCCTGCAGCAGTGCTGCCTGCGGCGCCGGGTCCGGCTGGGAGCGGCTGTCGACCAGCCCGGCCAGCTCGGCCAGGACCGGATGGCGGGTGACGTCCTTGAGCGACACCGTCCGGTCCAGCGCGATCGCCAGCTTGACCGCGGAGAGCGAGGAGCCGCCACTGTCGAAGAAGTGGTCGCGGCGGCCGATCTGCTCGACCGGGACGCCGAGCACCGTCGCGTAGGCGGCGGCCAGCCGCCGCTCGGTCGGCGTGCACGGCGGGTCGGCGGTCTCCTCGGCGGCGTCGGGTCCGGCGCCGAGCTCGGTCGCCTGCGCCGCCAGCGCCAACGTGTCGATCTTGCTGTTCGCGGTCAGCGGCAGGCTCTCCCGCCAGTGGAACGCCACCGGGACCATGTAGTGCGGCAGCGAGGCGCCCAGCCGGTCGCGCAACACGTCGACCTCGATCGGCTGCGGGCCGGAGTAGAAGGCGACCAGGTACTTGCCCCGGTCGGGTCGCTCGGCCACCACGACGGCGCCGTCGCGGACACCGGGCACCCGCAGCAGGGCGTTGTCGATCTCGCCGATCTCGATGCGGAACCCGGAGATCTTGACCTGGTTGTCGCGACGGCCGAGGAACTCCAGCTTGCCCCCCGGCAGCCAGCGGCCGTAGTCGCCGCCCTTGTAGAGCCGCTCACCCGGGCGGTGCGGATCGGTCAGGTAGGCCTGGCGGGTGCGCTCGGGGTCGTTGACGTAGCCGCGGCCGACGCAGACCCCGGAGAAGACGATCAGGCCGGGGGCCCCGAGCGGCACCGGCGACAGGTGCTCGTCGACGACGTAGACCGCGACGTTGTTGACAGCCGGGCCGAGCGGGACCCGGTCGGAGTCCGGTGGCCGCTGCATCACCTCGTGGTTGGTGTCGTCCGAGGTCTCGGTCAGCCCGTACGCGTTGACCAGCGCGATCCCGGGCGCGGCCGCGAACCAGCGCCGCACGAGCCCGGACTTCAGCGCCTCACCGGTGGCGGACACGCACCGCAGGTGCGGCAGCTCGCGCGGATGCTGCTCCAGGTAGGACAGGACGGCCTCGAGGTAGGACGGCACCACCTGCAGCACGGCGACACGACCCCCGACGATCGTGTCGACGAACCGCGCGACGTCCAGGATCGCCTCCTGCTCGACGAGCAGGGTCCGACCGCCCACGAGCAGCGCGGAGACCAGCTGCCACAGCGAGATGTCGAAGCACTGAGGGGCGATCTGGGCGACCACATGCCCCTCGCCGATCCCCAGGTCGTCGATCTTGGCGTAGAGGTGGTTGAGCATCCCCGCGTGCTCGCACATCGCGCCCTTGGGCTGACCGGTGGAGCCGGAGGTGAAGTAGATGTAGGCGAGCTGGTCGGCCGACACGGCGACGCCGAGGTCGCCGTCGTCGTGGCCCTCGGCGTAGGCCGCGTCGACGGTGAGCACCTGCACCCCCGGCAGCGTGGCCAGGGCCTCGTCGAGCTTGGTCGTGCTGGCGGGCTCGGTCAGCACGAGCTCGCACCCGGCCCGGGAGAGCGTGGTCGCGATGCGTTCGGCCGGGAAGTGCGGTTCGACGGGCAGGTACACGCCGCCGGCCTTGAAGACGGCGAGGACGGCGGCCGTCCAGTCCAGGTTGCGCTCCGTCACCACCGCGACGACGCCCTCACGGTGCAACCCACGCGCCAGCAGGGCCCGGCCCAGGCGGTTGGCCCGGGCGTTGAGCTCCGCGTAGGTCCACCGCCGGTCGCCGTGCACGGCCGCGACGGCGTCCGGGTGTGCCGCCACCTGCTGCTCGAACAGCTCGTGGACCCGGCGGTCCGGCAGGTCGCGGCGCGGTCCGGCCAGCCCCTCGAGCTGGAACCGCAGCTCGTCGGCGGAGAGCAGGCTCTGCCGCCGGTGCTCGGCGTCCGGATCGGCCGCCATCAGGGCGAGCGCGGTGAGGTGGTAGCCGGCGATCCGGGCGGCACAGTCCGCGTCGACGACGTCGGTCCGGTACCGCAGCCGCAGCGCTAGGCGGCTCTCACGGTCGGTGATCCCCACGTACAGGACGGTGTCGCCGGCGAGCTGTCCGGCGGCACCGGTCGGGTCGAAGACGGTCTCGAAGGACGGGCCGGTCAGGCCCAGCTCGTGCCGGAGGTCGTCGACCGGGAAGTCCCGGTGCTTCCGCAGCTGCGACTCGGCGCGGTGGACCTCGGTCAGCAGCGTCCGCCACGTGGCCGGATCGGTGCGCAGCGGCAGGGGCAGCGGCGCGGCGCCCGCCGCGGCGACGTAGCCGGTGGTGACCTCTCGCTCGCCGGACAGCGCGGCGAGCACCGTGGCGTGCGCGGCCAGCAGGATCGACTCCAGCGGTACCCCCGCCTCGTCACCCAGCCGACCCGCCTCCGCGACGAGGTCCTCGGAGATCGTCGCCTCGTGCTCGGCGATGCCCGGCACCGGGGCGAGCGTCCCCCGCGGGATCGCGGTGAACCCGCCGGCCACGAGCACCTCGCGCCAGAACTCCCGGCCACCGTCCTGCGCTGACATCTCCATCGGGCCTGCCCTCCATCGGCTGCACGTGCTCATCTCGACATCTCCATGGCCGGGTTTCCGCCCCAGCGGGCGTGCGGCGGGACTTCCTCGCCCTTCATCAGGAAGGAGTCGGCGGCGAGCACCGCGCCCTCGCCGACCGTCACGCCGTAGTGGACGAAGGCGCCGACCCCGAGCGTGGCGCCGGCACCGATCGTGGTCCGGTCGGACTTGAACGCGCCGTCCTCCTGCGAGTGGCACTGCACGATGCTGCCGGCGTTGAGCGTGGCGCCGTCGCCGATCGCGGTGAACGAGCGCTCGGTCAGGGAGCAGCCGTCGTCGAAGACCCGGCGGCCGATCCGGACCCCCAGCAGCCGCCACAGGGTGTTCTTCAGCGGGGTGCCGTCGAAGGCCTTGATGTAGGTCTCCGAGGGCACCTTCCAGGCCCGCTCGTGGCGCCAGAACGTGCGGTCGTAGATCGAGCAGCCCTGCGGCGCCAGGGCGTGGAGGTGGTCGGTGACCCGCTCGACGAGCACGAACCAGGCGACGGTGACCAGCAGGGACAGCTGGCCGAACAGCACGAGGGCGGCGACACCGAGCGAGGCGTAGAGGTCCGCGGCGGCCAGGGCGAGCAGGGTGAGCCCGAAGAAGTGCACCCAGCGCACCAGCAGGCGCAGCCCGATGCTGCCGAGGTTGTGCCGGTCCTTGGCGGCGAGCCGGCGGGCCAGCTCGGGGCCGGACACGTCGAGGTCGTTGTCCCGCTCGACCGAGCGCGGGATCTCGAAGCTCGGCGAGCCCAGCAGGCCCACGTTCTCCCGGACCTTCCCGTCGACCGGCACCATGACCTTCGTCGCGAGCAGGCAGTTGTCGCCGGTCCGGCCCTGGGCGGGGTAGGCGATGTTGTTGCCGAGGAAGTTGTTCCCCCCGACCTTCACCGGGGACACGCGGAACGACGTGCTTGAGTAGTCGGCGTTGATGAACGACAAGCCGTCCGCGACCACGGTCGCGCGGCCCACCGAGCTCAGGTACGGGTTGTCGTGCTGCACGGCCATGCCGAAGTTCGACCCGGTCTGCACGACGGGCCGCAGCCGGTACCCCAGGGCGTGCAGGTAGTCGACGATGTAGGAGCTGTCACCGAAGAGCTCGGTGAAGAACTTGCGGTTGGTCATCCGCGCGATCAGCCGGTGGGCCCAGTAGTGGAAGCCGTACAGCGGGTAAACTCTGCCCGGCTCGACGAAGCGGGCGAGCACGCGCGGGACCGTGACCATGACGACGAAGCCGACGACGATGGCGCCGAAGTACAGCGCGAGCGAGGCGGCCAGGGCGTCGCGGAAGAAGCCCCAGCTCGTGATGTTCGGCCGCCCGGCAGCCATGAGGGTGGCGAGCGCCGGGACCTCGGCGAGCAGCACGACCGCGACGGACGTCGCCAGTGGCACGGCCAGCACCAGCAGGTTCAGCAGCTGCGCAACGGTGTAGCCGGTCCGGCGCAGGGTGCCGCAGGGGGCCGGCGGGACCATCCGGTAGTCGACCTCGGTCGGCTCGGCGGGCGATCCGTGCCAGCGCCGGCCCGGCGGGACGGCCTGGCCCGGGTGCAGGGACGAGGTGTGGCCGAGCTGGGCGCCGTCACCGAGCGAGGTGCCTATGTCGAGCACCGTCTTCTCCCCGACGTACACCTGGCGCCCGAGGGTGACCGGGGCGGTCTGGATCACGCCGGCGTGCGCCCGGTAGCAGGTGAAGAACGAGTCCTTGCGGATCACCGTGCCGGCGCCGACGGTGAGCAGGTCGGTGCACACCGGCACGGTTCTGGACAGGATCGTGACGCCCGGTCCGATCCTCGCGCCCAGGGCCCGCAGGTACAGCAGGTACAGCGGCGAGCCGGCGAACAGCGCCAGCGGGTTGGCCCGGATCAGCGCCTTGACCACCCAGAAGCGGTAGTAGGCCAGGCTCCAGACGCGGAACTGCTGGGGCTTCCACCGGCCGACGAGCACCCACTTCGCGACGATCGGCAGGGCGCAGAAGCCGACGAAGCTCGCGCTGCCGAACAGGGCGGCCCGCAGGTAGACGTCGAGGAGGGCGCCCGAGCCCGACCTGATCCACTCGTACCCGCTCGTGACGACGAACGCGGTGAGGAAGGAGTACCCGATGACGAACAGCACCTGCAGCGCTCCGCACAGGACGTAGCGCGGCGTGCCGACCGGCGGCGGCAGCGCGGACCGCAGCGGGTCCCGCCGGACGGGGGCCGGCGCGGTCGAGGGGGCGGTCGGGGCCGCGGCGACGGGAGCGGGCACGGCCGGCGCGAGCGCCGCCGCCAGCCCCTTGATCGTCGAGTGCCGGTAGACGTCCTTCATCGACACCGGCGGCAGGTTCCCGCGCTTGCGGACGCGCGCGCAGAACTGCGCCATCACCAGCGAGTCCGCACCCAGGTCGTCGAAGAAGTGCCCGTCCACCGGCACCTGCCCGACGCCGACGACCTCGGCCAGCACCTCGGCGAGAACCCGCTCGACCGGGTCGGGCCCGGCGGCAGGAGGGGGCTCGAC
>DATLGI010000235.1:0-4340 GCA_035540535.1 Pseudonocardia sp. | reverse complement strand
GTGCTGGGCGCGGCGGCCGCGATCCAGGCCACGCCCAGCAGCCACACGAGCGGCCCGGCGTGGCGCAGCAGGGCGTTGCCGGCCTCGTCGGCGACGTCGAGCACCGCGACCAGCGCGAACACCGCGGCGGCGAAGGTGGCGACCTGCTGGAGCACTTCGGGGCGCCGCCACCACAGCGCGGCGGCGAGCACCACGGCGACCCCCGCGGCGGCGAGCAGTGCCGTCTCCTCGGCGGCGCCCCCGAGGTCCGCGACGCCGACGGCCACCGTCGCGCCGGTGGCGAGCACCGCCGCGGCCCACAGGAAGCTGCCGAGCCGGCCGGCGGCGCCGTCGCGCCGGGCGAGCGCCGCCCCGGCGGCCAGGCAGGCCGCCGCGACCGCGGCCAGCAACGCCACCCGCACGCCCGCCCCGAGCTCGGCCCACAGCTGGGCGCCGAGCAGCAGCCCCGCGACCACGGCGAGCGCACCGCCCACGTAGCCGAGGACCTCGGCGAGCACCGTCCGGCGACCCGCGCCCCGCTCCTGCGCACGAACCGCCGGTGTCTGCGCGGCGAGTGCCACCACGGCCGCGGCCTGCTCGGCGCTGACGATCCCGGCCGCGACCGCCCGGTCCAGGGCGCCCCACACGGCGTCCGGCGCGGATGCGGTTCCCGGATCGGGCGCCTGGCCCATGCCGTCACGTCCTCCCGGAAGCGGCGCCCGGGTGGGCGCGGCGGCTCCAGACCGTACCCCTCGCCCCTCGCACGGGCCGCGACGCGTGCGACGACGCCACGGCCCGTGCGACGAGCCGGATCTCAGTAGGCCTGCAGGGCGAGCGCGCCGGCCAGCCCCAGCCCGGCAAGGCCGATGGCGATGCGCAGGGCGTCGGCCGGCAGCCGGCGCGCCACCGCCGGTCCGGCCCAGCTACCCGCCAGCACGCCGGCGGCCAGCGGCAGCACGGCCGTCCAGACGACCGGGCCGAACACCGCGAACCCGAGCGCGGCCACCCCGTTGGCGACCCCCAGCAGCACGTTCTTCAGCGCGTTGCCCTCCAGCAGCGACACCGGCAGCGCCGCGACGAGCAACGCGAGCACCAGCACGCCGGCCGCCGCGCCGAAGTAACCGCCGTAGACCATCACCGCGAACAGCCCCGGGACCGCCCAGCCGCCGCCGGTGCCGCTGCCCCGGCGCACGGCGGCGGCGCGCAGGCGGGGCTGCAGGATCAGCGCCACGGACCCGACGGCGACGAGGAACGGGACGATCCGCTCGAACGCCTCCGACGGCGTGCCGAGCAGCAGCGCCGCCCCGGTGGCCCCGCCCAGGCCCGCCACGAGCACGAACCGGCGCAGGGCCGGACCCTGCCCGGTGAGCTCGCGCCGCGAGTTCGCGGCGGACCCGACGCCGTTGAGGGTGAGCGCGACCGTGTTCGTCACGTTCGCCGACACCGCGGGGAGCCCGGCGGCGAGCAATGCCGGGTAGGAGAACAGCGACGCCAGCCCCGCGATCGACCCCGACAGGCCCGCGGCGACACCCGCGGCGACGAGCAGGACAACGCCGCCGACGCTCATCGCCCACCAGCCTATCCACCACGAGTCGGGAGACCCCGCCGATCAGCCGGTCCGCGGGCGCGACGACCTCCAGTGGCACCGGGGCGGCACTGTCATGACACGGCCCCTGCCCGGCGTGCACGAGCCGGCGTTCGAAGCTATGTTCGAACGATGGATGACGACCGACGAACGACCGCCGACGCCGACCGGACCGCCGCGAAGGACCCCGACGACTGGACGACGGGCGACGAGCCGATCACCGGCCCGCAGCGGTCGTATCTGGAGACGCTGGCCCGCGAGGCAGGCGCCGACGGTCCGCCGGACGGGCTGTCGAAGGCCGAGGCGTCGAAGCGGATCGACGAGCTGCAGGAGCGCACCGGCCGGGGACGCTGACACCGGCCCGGCGCGCCGGCCCCCTCTCCCGGCGAGCGCCCTCGATCCGATAATCGAAGTTATGACATTACGAGCAGGCCGGGACGGCCACGGCGCTTGGCCAGGTCACCTACGCTGGCCTGCATGGGACGGGCGTCCGTACACCTCAGCGTGCACATCGATCGCCCGGTCGCCGACGTCTACCGGTTCGCCGGTGACCCGGCCCGGCTGCCCGAGTGGGCGGCGGGACTCGGCGGATCCGTCGAGTTCGTCGACGGGCAGTGGGTCGTCGCCACACCCGATGGACACGTGCTCATCGAGTTCGTCCCGGCGAACGAGCACGGCGTCCTCGACCACCTCGTCGTGTTGCCGTCCGGGGAGGCCCGTCTACAACCCCATGCGCGTCATCGTCGACGGAGACGGCTGCGAGGTCCTGTTCACGCTCCGGCGGCAGCCGTCGATGAGCGACGACGAATTCGACCGGGACGCCCGCGCCGTCGCGGCGGACCTGGCGACCCTGAAGCGGCTGCTGGAGGCGACATGAGCGCGCGCGAGGACGGCGGGCCGGTACCGCGCCCGCCGTCCTCGCGCGTCGTGCGGGAGTTCAGCCCGCCGTCGGCGGCTGGTCGACCAGCTGTGCCAGGTACAGCTGCTCGCCCAGGCGGTCGATCAGCTCGAGGTTGGTCTCGATGTAGTCGATGTGGTGCTCCTCGTCGGCGAGGATCCCCTCGAGCAGGTTCGCCGTCGTGTGGTCGCCCTTCTCGCGGCAGGTGATGATGCCGGGCCGGAGCCGCTCGACGACCTCGAGCTCGATCGCGAGGTCCGACTGCAGCTGCTCCCGCACGGTCTGGCCGATACGCAGCGTGAACAGGCGCTGGTAGTTCGGCAGGCCCTCGAGGAACAGGATGCGGTCGGTGATCGCCTCCGCATGCTTCATCTCGTCGATCGACTCGTGCTTGGTGTACTCGGCGAGCTTCGTGTAGCCCCAGTTCTGCTGCATCTTCGCGTGCAGGAAGTACTGGTTGATCGCCGTCAGCTCGCTGGTGAGCTGCTCGTTGAGCAGTTCGATGATCTCGGGATCCCCGCGCATCATGCGTCCTTCCGTCCGTGGCCTGTGCTCGGACGGTATCGGTCGTGCACGAACGCTGATCCATGCAGGGCGGCCTCGCCGCAGGTCAGCCGTACCTCATCGGCGGGCTCAGGCCGTGGCGGGCAGCCCCGCGAGCGCCGAGGTGGCGTGCGCCGCCGCGAGGAAAACATCGATGTGGTCGTGGCAGGACCCGCACCCGGTGCCCGCACCGCACGCGTCGCCGACGTCGTCGACGGTGCGGGCGCCGGCGGCGATACACGAGCGGACCTCGGTGTCGGTCACCGCCGCGCAGCTGCACACGTACATCAGGCGTCCCTTCTCTAAGGCATGGCTATGCTGTCAGCCCATCGGGGCGGCGCACAAGGGGTTCTACGCTGGTCGCGTGCCGCTGGACGAGTACCGCCGCAAGCGGGACGCGCGGCGGACGCCGGAACCGGTCCCGGCCGAGGACCCACCGGTCACCGGCCCGGGTGACCGGTTCGTCATCCAGGAGCACCACGCGCGTCGCCTGCACTGGGACGTACGGCTCGAACGCGACGGCGTGCTCGTGTCGTGGGCCGTGCCGAAGGGCCTGCCCACCGACCCCGCGACCGTGCGCCTCGCCGTCCGCACGGAGGACCATCCCCTGGAGTACCTCGAGTTCGCGGGCGAGATCCCGGCCGGTGAGTACGGCGCCGGCACGATGACGATCTGGGATCGGGGCCGGTACGAGACCGAGAAGTGGTCCGACCGCGAGGTCGTCGTCGTGCTGCACGGTGCGCGCGCCCGCGGCCGCTACGTCCTCATCCGGACCGGGCGCGACGGGCGGGACGGCTGGATCGTCCGCCGGTCGGAACCGGCACCGCTGCGCGGTCCACTCCCCCGCGACCTCTCCCCCATGCTCCCCACCCCGGGCCCGCTGCCGGCCGGCGACGCGTGGTGGGTGCAGGTCGGCTTCGGCGGCACCCGGGTGCTGGTCGCGGTGGAGGGCGGCCGGGCGCGGTTCACCGACCTCGACGGGGCCGAGGTGACCGATCGGTTCTCCGGGCTGCGCGGCCTCGGACCGTCCCTGTCGGCCACCGCCGTGCTGCTCGACGGCGAGGTGACGGGGGCGGGTGCGCAGGCGAGCCTCTGGCTCGGCGACGTGCTGCACCTCGACGGGACCGACACCACCGTGCTGCCGTTCCGGGAGCGGCGAGCGCTGCTGGAGGGCCTGCCGCTGACCGGCCCGCGCTGGCGCCCGGCCCCCGTGTTCCCCGGCGGCGGCCCGGAGGTCGTCGCGGCCGCGGCCGCGCAGGGCCTGCCCTGCGTGCTCGCCAAGGCCGAAGCCTCGACCTACCGGCCCGGGTGACCGGTTCGTCATCCAGGAGCACC
>DATLGI010000234.1:0-6185 GCA_035540535.1 Pseudonocardia sp. | reverse complement strand
GGCTACAGGGGGCGGAGCAGCACCACCGGGGTGCTCTGGGCGCAGTCGCCGTGCGGATTGTCGGCCAGCGCCGCGAGCAGCACCTCCGGCTCCGGCCCGCCGGCCGACACCGACCGCACCGAGCCACCCCGGTCGTTGACGTCCACGACCGCGACGGCCCGGCCGAGGCGCGCGGCGAGGTGGTGCCCGAGCAGGTCGGCCTCGGCCGACCGCAGGGGCGGCAGCAGCTCCCCGGCGTAGGCGCCGCGCAGGCCGTCGAGGTCCCGGGCGAGCGGGCCCGCCAGCCGGTAGAACGTCCCGCGCCGCCCGAACGGCCGGGTCAGGGCCGCGGCGGCGGCGGCCCGCGCGATGCGCCCGGCGCCGACCTCGTCCACGACGTACTGCATCTTGGCCGGCACCGACAGCCCCCGGGAGTCGCCGACCGGCCGCACCGCCCGGGCCAGCACGCGGGCCAGCAGGCCGGCGCGCAGCCCGCGCGCGTCGACCACCCGCCCGCTGGTGACGATCACGATCTTCTCGGCGAGGGCGACGACGTCGCCGTCCCGCGGGGCACCGTCGGGAACCTGCGCGAGCGCCGCGGCGACGGCGGCGCCCAGGTCGTCGGTGGCGGTCAACCACGGGGTCCGCAGCAGCGTGCGCCGCCACCGGCGCCCGCCGGCCTGCACAATGACGTCGGAGACCACGGTCTCGCGGTCCTGCTCGGGCACGCGCGTCCCGGGTACGGGCACGCAGGCCGCGCCGAGCAGCGGAGAACTCGTCACGGGGCCATCGTGACCGGTGTTTATGAGACGGGCATGACAACACGCGGAGGGATGCGACGGTTCGTCCGCGGGTCGCGCTCAGCGGGCGGCGGCGAGCACCGCCTGCTCCAGCCGGCGCCGCGCCGCCGGGCCGCCCTCGGGCGGAGCCAGGCAGAACGCATCGACGACCGACGTCCCGAGCGTGGCCACCCGGGCCCACCGCAGCCCGGCCCCGCACGCCTCGAGCGCGGCGGCGACCCGGTGCAGGAGCCCGATCCGGTCGGTGCCGCGCAGCTCCAGCACCACGGCGCCGGACGCCTCGTCGTCGAACCACAGGACCCGGGGCGGCGCCGGTGCCTCCCCGCCAACACCCGCCGACGGCGCGTAGTCGCGTTCCTTGCGCGCCAGCGCCGCGGCGAGGTCGAGGGTGCCGTCGAGCACGCGGACGAGGTCGGCCCGCAGCAGGGCCGGGTCCGGCAGGCGGCCGAACCGGGGCGAGACCGCGAACTCGAGCACGGCCACGCCACCGGTCGTGTGCAGTTCGGCGGCGTGCACCTCCAGGGAGTGCAGCGCGAGCACCCCCGCGGCCGCCGGCAGCGAACCGGCGCGGTCCGGCACGGCCACCAGCACGACCGACGGCCGGGCGGACTCCTCCAGCAGCACCTGCGGGCGGCCGTCCCCGACCACGGCGGCCACCAACCGGCTCCCGCGGGCCGGCAGCCCGACCGGCACGGGCAGCGGCTCCCCCGCCATCAGCGCCCGCGCCCGGCCGGCGAGGTCGCGGATCAGCGCCTGCTTCCACGGGCTCCACACGCCCGGCCCGGTGGCGAGCGCGTCGGCCTCCGCGAGCGCCTCGAGCAGGTCGAGCACCAGCGTGCTCCCGCCGAGGGTCGCCACCACCCGGCGCACGGTGGCGCCGTCGTCGAGGTCGCGCCGGGTGGCGGTGTGCGGCAGCAGCAGGTGGTGGCGCACCACGGCCGCGAGCACCGTGACGTCGGCCTCGGGGAAGCCCAGGCGGCGCCCGACCTGCACCGCCAGCGACTCGCCGACCACCGAGTGGTCGCCGCCGCGACCCTTGCCGATGTCGTGCAGCAGGGTGCCGACCAGCAGCAGGTCCGGCCGAGCGACCCGCGTGGTGAACCGTGCGGCGTGCGCGCAGGCCTCGACGAGGTGCCGGTCGACCGTCCAGACGTGCGCCCGGTCCCGCGGCGGCAGGTCGCGCACGGCGCCCCACTCCGGGAACAGCCGTCCCCACAGCCCCGTCCGGTCCAGCGCCTCCACGACGTCCACCAGCGGGCGGCCGGTGCCCAGCAGCGAGAGCAGCTCCCCCAGCGCCGCGCGCGGCCACGGCTCGCGCAGCTCCGGCGCGGTGTCGGCGAGCCGGTGCAGGGTGGCGGCGGCCACCGGGAGCCCGGTGCGCGCGGCCGTGGCCGCCACCCGCAACGCGAGGGCGGGGTCGCGGCTCGCGACGGCGTCGCGGGCGAGGACGACCTCACCGGCGTGCTCGACGACGCCGGTGTCCAGCGGGCGCCGTACCGGCGCCCGGCGCAGGGCGGCCAGTCCCCGCCGCGGCAGCGCCGACCGCGCCCCCCGCAGCCCGACCTCGACGGCGAAGGCCACGGCCCGGGCCGCCGCGGACAGCGCCCTGGCCAGCTCGAACCGGTCGCCGAGCTCCAACGTCGCGGCGATCTCGTCGGCGTCCTGGGCGCGCAGCACGTCGCGGGCGCGGCCGGCCAGGCGGTGCAGCTCGGTGCGCACGTCGAGCAGCAGCGCGTGCGCCGCCAGGACGTCACCGGCGGGCCGGTCGACGAGTTGGGCCGCGGCGAGGGCGTCGAGGAGCTGGACGTCGCGCAGCCCGCCGTGGCCGTTCTTGAGGTCCGGCTCCACCCGGTGGGCGACGTCGCCGGCCCCGGCCCAGCGGTCGCGGGCGGAATCGGCGATCTCGTCGAAGCGGTTGCGGATCCCCGCCCGCCACGCCTGCCGCACCGCCGCGTGCACCGTGCCGGACAGCGCGGTGTCCCCGGCGACATGCCGGGCCTCGAGCAGGCCGAACGCCGCGCGCAGGTCCGTCGCCGCGACCTGGACGGCCTGGCCGGGGGTGCGCACGGCGTGGTCGAGGCCGATCCCGGCGTCCCACAGCGGGTACCACAGCTGCTCGGCGAGGCGGTCCACGTCGCGGCGACCATCGTGCAGCAGGACGAGGTCCAGGTCGGAGTGCGGCGCGAGCTCGCGGCGCCCGAGGGCGCCCACCGCGACCAGCGCGGTCCGCTCCCCGACGCCGAGGGCCGCGCACCGCGAGGAGAGCCAGAAGTCGTGCAGGTCCACCAGTGCCGTCCGCAGGCCCTCCGGGCCCAGCCGGCGCCGGCCGCGGCCCGGGTCCAGCAGCACCGCCTTGGCCCGGACGAGGTCGGCCGCCGACCCCGGGCTCACCACCGTCACCGGCTCTCCTTCCCAGCGGTCCGCCCGCACCCGGGAGCCGTACCGCGGCCGCCGGGCTCCCGGCACAGCGGTACGGCTCCGAGGTCCGGTGCCGGCAGTTCAGATGGCGTCGGTGCCACGCTCACCGGTGCGGACGCGGACCACGGCGTCGACCGGGGTGACCCAGACCTTGCCGTCGCCGATCTTGCCCGTGCGGGCCGCGTCCACGACCGCATCCACGACCTTGTCGGCGGCCAGGTCCTCGGCCAGGACCTCCACCCGCATCTTCGGCACGAAGTCCACGGAGTACTCCGCGCCCCGGTAGACCTCGGTGTGGCCCTTCTGGCGACCGTAGCCCTGGACCTCGCTGACGGTCATCCCGAGCACACCGATCTGCTCCAGTGCGCCCTTCACGTCCTCCAGCACGAACGGCTTGACGATCGCGGTGATCAGCTTCATCTCAGCTCTCCTTCCCCGCGGTCGCCGGGACCGGGGACGTCGCCGGGCGCTGCGGGCGGGAGGTGCCGAGGCCTCCGCCGCCACGCAGGGTGGAGAAGTCGTAACCGGACTCGGCGTGCTCGGTCTCGTCGATGCCCGTGACCTCTTCATCGTCGGACACCCGAAGGCCGACGAGCGCCCGGACGGCGAACGCGAGGACCAGCGTGACGACCAGCGAGTAGAACAGCACCGCGAACGCACCGACCGCCTGGCGCCACAGCTGGTCGACGCCGCCGCCGTAGAACAGCCCGTTCACCCCGGCCGGCGAGGCCTCGGTGGCGAGCAGGCCGATCAGCAGGGTGCCGACGAGCCCACCGACCAGGTGGACGCCCACGACGTCGAGCGAGTCGTCGACGCCGAGGCGGTACTTGAGGCCGACCGCCAGCGCGCACACCGCACCCGCCACGGCACCGACGGCGATCGCCCCCATCGGCGAGACCGACGAGCAGGCCGGGGTGATCGCCACGAGGCCCGCGACGATGCCGGACGCGGCGCCGAGGCTGGTCGGGCGGCCGTCGCGGATCCGCTCGACGAGCAACCAGGACAGCATCGCCGCCGCGGTGGCGACGATCGTGTTGAGGAACGTGAAGCCGGCCGCGTAGCCCGCTCCCAGCGCCGACCCGGCGTTGAAGCCGAACCAGCCGAACCACAGCAGGCCGGCCCCGAGCATCACCAGCGTCAGGTTGTGCGGGCGCATCGGCTCGCGCGGCCAGCCGCGGCGCTTCCCGACCACGAACGCGAGCGCGAGCGCCGCCGCGCCGGCGTTGATGTGTACCGCGGTGCCGCCGGCGAAGTCGATCGCGGCGAGGTCGTTGGCGATCCAGCCGCCCGTCACCCCGTCGCCGTCGAAGGCGAACACCCAGTGCGCGACCGGGAAGTAGACGGCGGTCGCCCACAGGCCCGCGAACAGCAGCCACGGCCCGAAACGCATCCGGTCGGCCACCGCACCGGAGATCAGCGCGACCGTGATGATCGCGAACGTGGCCTGGAAGGCGACGAAGACCAGGGCCGGGATCGTCCCGGACAGTGCGTCCTCGCCGGTGAGCCCGGTCAGGCCGAACGCCTCGGCGGGGTTGCCGAGCAGGCCCGCCCCCACGTCGTCGCCGAAGGTCATGGAGTAGCCGTAGACGACCCAGAGGATCGTGATGAGCCCGATCGAGGACAGGCTCATCATCATCATGTTCAGCACGCTCTTCGAGCGCACCATGCCGCCGTAGAACAGCGCCAGCCCGGGTGTCATCAACAACACCAGCGCTGAGCTGATGAGCATCCAGGCGGTATCGCCGGTGTCGAGCACGTCAACTCCCTCCCGTTCCGCGGCGGCGTGCCGCCGCCGGTCCGAGGAGGAATGCTCGGGTCCGGATGTTGCGCTCGGCGGTGCGAGCTGTTTCGCGACCGTGAACGCACCCCGCGCCCCGGTTACGTCCGCGTTACCCCACCGGCGCTCACCGTCGACAACGACGTTGCTGCGGTTGCGGATCGATTCAGAACAGCAGCAACGTCGTTGTCGACGGTCTCGGGGGCCGGATCACCGCAAGAGGGCGTCGACGAAAGCGGCCGGCTCGAACGGGGCGAGGTCGTCGGCGCCCTCGCCGAGGCCGACGAGCTTCACCGGGACGCCGAGCTCGCGCTGCACCCGGAACACGATGCCGCCCTTGGCGGTGCCGTCGAGCTTGGTCAGGACGATGCCGGTGACGTCGACGACCTCGCCGAACACGCGCGCCTGCATCATCCCGTTCTGGCCGGTGGTGGCGTCGAGCACGAGCAGGACCTCGTCGACGTCGGCCTGGCGCGACACCACCCGCTTGACCTTGCCCAGCTCGTCCATCAGCCCGGTCTTCGTGTGCAGGCGGCCCGCGGTGTCGAGCAGGACGGCGTCGGCGCCCTCGTCGGTGGCCTGCTTGACGGCGTCGAAGGCGACGCTCGCGGGATCGGCACCCTCCGCGCCGCGGACCACGGTGGCGCCTGCGCGTTCCCCCCAGGTGGTGAGCTGCTCGGCGGCCGCGGCTCGGAACGTGTCGGCCGCGCCGAGCACGACGTGCCGGCCGTTCGCGACGAGCACGCGGGCCAGCTTGCCGGTGGTGGTGGTCTTGCCGGTGCCGTTGACGCCGACGACCAGCAGCACCGCGGGGCGCCCGTCGTGCGGCAGGGCCCGGACGGCGCGGTCGAGGTCGGTGTGCAGGGCGTTCGTCAGGACGTCGCGCAGGAGCGCGCGGGCCTCGTCCGGGGTCCGGACCGCGCGCGCGGCCAGCTCGGTGCGCAGCGCCTCCACGATCTCGGTGGTGGTCTCCGGTCCGAGATCGGCCTGCAGGAGCGTCGCCTCGACGTCCTCCCACGACTCCTCGTCGAGCTCGCCCGCCCCGAGCAGGCCGAGCAGGCCCTGGCCGAGGCTGGAGCGCGACCGGGCCAGCCGCCCGCGCAGGCGCTCCAGCCTCGGCCAGGGCCTGCTCGGCCTGCTCGGGGCGGGCGAGCTCGACGAGGAGTCGTGGGAGGACGTCGAGGCGACGCTCCTGCAGGCCGATCTCGGAC
>DATLGI010000233.1:0-9376 GCA_035540535.1 Pseudonocardia sp. | reverse complement strand
GACGAGGAGCAGCGCTTCGGCGTCGAGCACAAGGAGTACCTGAAGACGATGCGGACGGCGGTCGACGTGCTGTCCATGTCGGCCACCCCGATCCCGCGCACGCTGGAGATGAGCCTGACCGGCATCCGCGAGATGTCGACGATCCTCACCCCGCCGGAGGAGCGGCACCCGGTGCTGACCTACGTCGGCGCGTGGGAGGACAAGCAGATGGCCGCGGCGATCCGCCGCGAGCTGCTGCGCGACGGCCAGGTGTTCTACGTGCACAACCGGGTCTCGTCGATCGACGCCACCGCGCGGAGGGTCCGGGGCCTGGTGCCCGAGGCGCGGGTCGCCGTCGCGCACGGGCAGATGAACGAGGACCTGCTCGAGCGCACCGTCGCCGGGTTCTGGCACCGCGAGTTCGACGTGCTGGTCTGCACGACGATCGTCGAGAACGGGCTCGACATCAGCAACGCCAACACCCTGATCGTCGAGCGCTCCGACGCCCTGGGCCTCGCGCAGCTGCACCAGCTACGGGGGCGGGTCGGGCGCGGGCGCGAGCGCGGCTACGCCTACTTCCTGTTCCCGCCGGAGCACCCGCTGACCGAGACCGCCCACGACCGGCTGGCGACGATCGCGCAGCACTCCGAGCTCGGGGCCGGGGCCGCGGTCGCCATGAAGGATCTCGAGATCCGGGGGGCGGGCAACATCCTCGGGGCCGAGCAGTCGGGCCACATCGCCGGCGTCGGGTTCGACCTGTACATCCGGCTGGTCGGCGAGGCCGTCGCGGCGTTCCGGCAGCAGGCGGGCCCGGACGGGGTGGAGGCGGCGGAGTCGCTCGCCGAGGTGCGGGTGGACCTGCCGGTGGACGCCCACGTGCCGCACGACTACGTCACCGGCGAGCGGCTGCGCCTCGACGTCTACCGCAAGATCGCCGAGGCGCCCGACCAGCCCGCGCTCGACGCGATCGTCGAGGAGCTGACGGACCGTTTCGGCGAGCCGCCCGCGCCCGTGCGCAACCTGCTCGCCGTCGCCGCGTTCCGCCAGACCTGCCGGGGCCAGGGCGTCGGCGAGGTGACCCTGACGGGCAACCAGCTCCGCGTCGGCCCCGTCGACCTGGCGGACTCCGCCCAGCTGCGGCTGCGCCGGCTGCACCCGAAGGCGCAGTACCGGGCGGCGGCGCGGGTGGTGACGGTGCCGCGCCCCGTGGCCGGCGGGCGGATCGGTGGCGCGCCGCTGCGCGACCTCGAACTGCTGGACTGGGTGCGCCGGCTGGTGACCGAGGTCCTCGTCCCGGTGCCCGTGCCCACGGGAGGCTGACCGCACCCGTTTTCGGGTGGCTAACACCCCTACCGGTACGTGGTCCGGCACGCCATCATTCGCGCCGGGGCCGAACGCGCCCCGCCGTCCATCGTCGGAGGCGCGCCGTGTCCAACCCGCAGGTCCCCCAGCAGCAGCCACAGTGGCAGCCCCAGAACCCGCAGCAGCCCGGCCCCCCGCAGGGCCATCCCCAGCAGGGTCACCCGCAGCAGGGCTATCCGCAGCAGGGCTATCCGCAGCAGGGCTACCCGCAGCAGGGCTACCCGCAGCAGGGCGGCTACGGCCAGCCCCATCCCGGGCAGGCCGGCTACGGGTCACCGACGCACCACCCCGCCACGGGCGCCGAGTACGCCCACTGGGGCCTGCGGGTGGGCAGCTATCTGGTCGACCTCGCGATCCCGCTCGTCGCGGCGCTGGTGCTCGGCTTCGTGCTCGGGTTCGCCGCGTCCGGGGATCCCACGATCGCGGTGATCCTGGGCGGCATCGTGTGGCTCGGCGTGCTCGGATTCGTGATCTGGAACAACGGCTACCGGCAGGGGACCACCGGTCAGAGCATCGGCAAGAAGGTCGTCGGCACCAAGCTCGTCCGCAACGCCGACGGGCAGTACGTCGGGTTCGGGATGTCGTTCCTGCGCCAGCTCGCGCACGTCCTCGACGGCCTCCCGCTGTACATCGGATACCTGTGGCCGATCTGGGACCCGCAGAAGCAGACGTTCGCCGACAAGGTGTGCGACACGGTCGTCGTCCGCGTCTGACGGGCCGTCCCGGCGCCGACAGGTCTCCCACGCCGGGCGGGGCCGCCGTCCGGCCCGGCCCCGGCCGCGTGAGAAGGTACGGCCGTGGGCAGGCAGGGGGGCCGCGTGGTCGCGGCGGTGGCGCTCGTCGTCGCGGTGGTCGCGGGCTGTGGCGGTCCGGGGCAGGCCGGCGCGGCGGTGATCGTCGGCGACGAGGTCGTGCCGGTCGAGGTCGTGCAGGCCCGCCTCGACGACGCACTGTCCCGGCCCGGCCTGCAGGACGAGCTCGCCGCGCAGGGCGTCGGTGCGCCGGACCTCGCCCGCGAGATCGTCGCCGGGCTCGTCCTGCGCGAGCTGCTCGAACGGGCGGCCGCCACCGCCGGCGTCACCGTCACCGACGACGACGTCGACCGCGAGGTCGACGCGAACGGCGGGGTGGAGGCGCTGCTCGCCGCCGCGCCCTACGACGAGACGGTGCTGCGCGAGATCGTCCGCAACCAGCTGATCTCGGTCCGGCTCGGGGAGCGCCGTGCCGCCGAGCTGGGCGCCGTGGACGCCGACGTCGTCGTCACGCAGTCGCGCGAGGAGGCCGAGGCGGCCGCGCAGGCGCTCCTGGCGGGCGGTCCCGCCGCCGACGCCCTCTTCGGCGGGCAGAACAGCCGGCGTGGCGCCACGGTGCCGGTCGTCGCCGAGACCGCGGCGTGGCCGCTGTTCGGGGTACCGGTGGGCAGCGCCGTCGTCTTCCAGCCCAGCCAGGACCAGGCGGGCTGGTGGGCGGCACTCGTCACCGGCGTGCGCGGCCCCGAGGGTGATGCCGAGCCGGTTCCCGAGACCGCGCTCGCGTCCCTGGGGCGGCAGGCCGCCCGCCCGGTCGCCGCCGAGGTCGGCCTGCGCGTCAACCCGCGCTACGGCCGGTGGGACCCCGTCACCCTCGGCGTCGTGCCCGACGGGTTCGACACGGGTCGGATCTTCGCGCCCGCGGCGGAGTAGCCGGTGCCGCGCACGGTCGTGCTGCTGCCGCGGTGGGCACCGGTGGTGCCGGCCGCGGCGCTGCCCGCGATCCGCGCGGCCCGGGCCGTCGTCGCCGACCGCTCGGTGCCCGCGCGGTTCGCCGCGGTGGCGGGCGCGGAACCGGGTGACGACGTCGTCGACGGGGTGCTGCTCACCACCGACCCCGCCCGCCTCGCCGGCGCCGACGCGGCGGTGACGCCGCCCGCGGGCACGGCGCTGCTCGACGCGGTGGCGGTGATGGACCGGTTGCGCTCCCCCGGCGGGTGCCCGTGGGACGCCGAGCAGACGCACGCGTCGCTGCTGCAGTACCTCGTCGAGGAGTGCTACGAGCTCTACCAGGCCGTCGAGGACGGCGACCGGGAGGCCGTGCGCGAGGAGCTCGGCGACGTCCTGCTGCAGGTCCTGTTCCACGCCCGGATCGCGGCCGAGGCGGGAGCGGCCGGGTTCGCCGTCGACGACGTGGCGGCCGGGCTCGTCGACAAGCTCGTCGGACGGCACCCCCACGTGTTCGCCGGCAGCGAGCGGATCGACACCGCCGAGCGCCAGGAGCACCGGTGGGAGGAGCTCAAGCGGGCCGAGAAGCAGCGTTCCTCCAGTGTGGACGGAGTGCCGTTCGCGCAGCCCGCCGTCGCGCTCGCCGCGAAGCTGACCAGCCGCACCGCGCGGGCCGGGCTGCCCGCCGACCTGCTGCCCGCCGGTTCCGGGGTGGGGGAGCGGCTGTTCGCGCTGGCCGCCGCCGCCAAACTGGCCGGTACGGACCCCGAGGCCGCGTTGCGCACCGTCGCGCGGCGCTTCGCCGCGGACGTGCGTGCGGCCGAGCAGCAGGCGGGGTCGGCCGGGGAGGATCCGCACGCCCTCGACGCGGCGGCCTGGCGCCGGCACTGGCCCCGCTGACGCGCCGGCGGGTTCGCCGATCGAGCACGGCGAGTTCGCCGTCTCGGCACGGACGGCGCGCGGGCGCCCGCTGCCCGGCGCGGAGCCACAGCCCCCTCTCAGCCGCCGCCCGTACCGTGGAGTGATGCGCGCCGCCGGGGTCGTCACGTCGGTGCTGGCCGTGGTCGCGGTCGTCGCGGTGGTGGCGCTCGCCCTCGTCGTCGGCGGCCTCGGTGGCCGTGACGACGGCCGCGGCGACCGCCTCTCGCCCGCCGGTGTGGACCGCGGCACTCCCGTCACCCGCAGCGTCCCCCTCGCGTCCGACCTGGACGTCGAGCCGTGGGCGGCGCGTACGGCGGAGCGGATCGCGGTACCGGAGCGCGCCCTGCAGGCCCACGCCGCAGCCGAGATCGCGCAGCGTGCGGCGCTTCCGGCCTGCGGGCTGAGCTGGACCACGCTCGCCGCGATCGGTCGGGTGGAGTCCGACCACGGGCGCATCGGCCCGGCCCGGCTCGACGACGACGGCGTCGCCCGGCCGCCGATCATCGGCATCCCCCTGGACGGCACGCGCGGCACCCGCGAGATCCGCGACACCGACGGCGGCCGCCTCGACGGCGACACGGTGTACGACCGGGCCGTCGGGCCCATGCAGTTCCTGCCGACCACCTGGGCGCGCTACGGCGCCGACGGCGACGGCGACGGCGTCGCGAACCCGCACGACCTCGACGACGCCGCGCTCGCCGCGGCCCGCTACCTGTGCGCCGACGGCCGCGACACCGCCAGCGGCGAGGGGTGGTGGGACGGTGTGCTCGCCTACAACCGATCCGTGGAGTACGCGCGGCTGGTGTGGGCCGCCGCCGACGGCTACGCCACCTCGAGCACCGCCCCCTGACGTCGGCTACTCCGCGTCGACCGCCATCCGGGCCCGTACCTCGCCGAGTGCTTCCTGGTACTCCGGCCGGGGATCCATCGCCGCGGCCATCCGCAGCTGCGCCTGCGCCTCGGGCAGCCGGCCCTGCCGCTGCAGCGCCTTGCCGAGCGCGAACCGCGCGTAGTGGTCGGCCGGGTCGAGCTCCAGCACCCGGACGAACGCCGCCTCCGCCCGGCCGAGCTGGGCCGAGTCGAGGTACGCGCGCCCGGCCAGCAGCTGCACCGACGCGTCGTCCGGTTGGCTCCGCAGAACCGGGATGAGCGCCTGGAGGGCGTCCAGCGGGCGGCTACGCGAGATCAACATCTCGGCGCGCCGGAACGACTCGAACAGGCCCTCGGGCGCAGGCTGGCTCGTCATGGTCGTGCCTAGGTTAGGTGCCCGGGGCCCGTTCTGCGAGGGAAGGATCGCGACCGGCCCCGGAGCCTGCACTGATCGGCGCCACCGGCCCGTTACCCTGGCGGACCGGATGGGCTGGACGGGCGAGTAGGAGCAGTGGTGGCGGTCATCGAGCAGGTCGGCGCGCGGGAGATCCTCGACTCGCGGGGCAACCCGACCGTCGAGGTCGAGGTCGCTCTCGACGACGGGACGCTGGCCCGCGCGGCCGTGCCGTCCGGAGCGTCCACCGGCGAGCACGAGGCCGTCGAGCTGCGCGACGGCGACCCCGGACGCTACGGCGGCAAGGGAGTGGAGAAGGCCGTCGCCGCGGTGCTCGACGAGATCGGTCCCGAGATCACGGGCATGGAAGCCGTCGACCAGCGCCTGGTCGACCAGCGGCTCGTCGACCTCGACGGCACCCCCGACAAGTCCCGGCTGGGTGCCAACGCGCTGCTCGGCGTGTCCCTCGCGGTGGCCAAGGCGGCCGCGGAGTCGTCCGGGCTGGAGCTGTTCCGCTACCTCGGCGGTCCCAACGCGCACATCCTGCCGGTGCCGATGATGAACATCATCAACGGCGGCGCGCACGCCGACAGCTCCGTCGACGTGCAGGAGTTCATGATCGCCCCGGTCGGCGCGGACTCGTTCCGCGACGCCCTGCGCTGGGGCGCCGAGGTCTACCACGCGCTGAAGTCGGTGCTGAAGGCCAAGGGCCTTTCCACCGGGCTCGGCGACGAGGGCGGCTTCGCCCCCGACCTGCCCGGCACCACGGCCGCGCTCGACCTCATCGCGAGTGCCGTCGGGAAGACCGGCCTCACGCTCGGCCGCGACGTCGTCCTCGCCCTGGACGTGGCCGCCACCGAGTTCCACGACGGCGGCGTCTACTCCTACGAGGGCCGCAAGCTCTCGGCCGCCGAGCTGTCGGCCGCTTACGGCGAGCTCGTCGACGCGTACCCGCTCGTCTCGATCGAGGACCCGCTGTCGGAGGACGACTGGGACGGCTGGATCGCGCTGACCGCCGGCCTGGGGGAGCGGGTGCAGCTCGTCGGCGACGACCTGTTCGTCACCAATCCCGAGCGGCTCGAGGACGGCATCGACCGGGGCGCGGCGAACGCGCTGCTGGTCAAGGTCAACCAGATCGGGACGCTGTCGGAGACCCTGGACGCGGTGACGCTCGCCCACGGCAACGGCTACCGGTGCATGATGAGCCACCGCTCCGGGGAGACCGAGGACACCACGATCGCCGACCTCGCCGTCGCCACCGGATGCGGACAGATCAAGACCGGCGCGCCGGCGCGCTCGGAACGGGTGGCGAAGTACAACCAGCTGCTCCGGATCGAGGAGATCCTGGGCGAAGCCGCACGTTACGCGGGCGACCTGGCCTTCCCCCGGTTCGAGGCCGCGGGCTGAGCGACCGATGGCCGGGGACCGCAGCTCGGGACGCGACCGGGGGCGCACTCCCGGCGGCGCCCGCCGCGCCGGCTCGGCGCGGGCCACGGCCGGCCGCGCCGGCGGTGGTGCCGGGCCGGACCGCGCCGGGCCCGGCGTGCGCGGGCGCGAGCCCCGCTTGACGCGCACGCGCGGGCGGGGCGGCGGCGTCGTGGCGGCGACGAGCGGGCTGCTCGGGCTCTCGTCCACGCGGCGTGCGGTGGTGCTGGCAGTCGTGGTCTGCGCGCTGGCGCTCACCGTGTCGGTGCCGCTGCGCAACTACGTCGCCCAGCGCCAGGAGCTGGCAGCGGTCACCGCGCAGCAGCGGGCACTGGCGGCGGACGTGGAGCGGCTGACCCGGGAGCGCGAGCGGCTCGCCGACCCCCAGGTGGTGGCGGCCGAGGCGCGGTCGCGGCTCGGGTACGTCGAGCCGGGGGAGATCCCGTTCGTCGTCCAGCTCCCGGGGTCCGCGCACGCCGACGAGCAGGCGGACCCCTGGACGGGCCTGCCCTGGTACGAGCGGCTCTGGAGCGACGTCGCGGCGCTGCCCGGGCCCGGGCACGCCCCGTGACCGGTGTCGACGCAGCCGACCTGGCCGCCGTGGCGGCGCAGCTCGGCCGCCCGCCCCGGGGTGTGCGCGCCGTCGCGCACCGCTGCCCGTGCGGGCTGCCGAGCGTGGTGCAGACCGCTCCCCGGCTACCCGACGGCACCCCGTTCCCGACGCTGTACTACCTGACGTGCGGCCGGCTCAACTCCCGGCTGGGCACGCTCGAGGCCGAGGGCCGGATGCGTGAGATGACCGACCGCCTCGCCGCGGACCGCGAGCTCGCCGCCGCGTACCGGCGCGCGCACGAGGCGTACCTGGCGGAGCGGGACTCGATCGAGCCGCTGGGCACCGAGGTGAGCGCCGGCGGGATGCCGCGCCGCGTCAAGTGCCTGCACGTGCACGCCGCCCAGGCGCTCGCCGCCGGCCCGGGCGTGAACCCGTTCGGCGACGAGGCCCTCGCCGAGGTCGGCGAGTGGTGGTCCGCCGGCCCCTGCGCCCACCCGTGATCGCCGGCTACGGCGCGGTGGGGGTGGCGCGGGCCAGCAGGGCAGCGGTGTGCGCCTCGGCCGGAAGGGTGCCCGCGGTGCGCCACGGTCCGTCGGGCAGGAACCGCGACGACACGAACGCCGAGCCGACCTCCTCCGGCGCGTATCGCAGCAGCAGCGACCCCTGCAGGCACAGGGCCAGCATCTCGGCCAGCCGCCGGGCCCGGCGTTCCTCGCGGCCCCGCAGCTCGGTGCGCAGCTCGCGGACGCCGCGGTCGAACCACGAGTCCGTGCCCTGGGCCGCGTCGATCTCGGCGAACACCGCGTCGACGGAGTCGGGTTCGCGGGACACCGCCCGGAGCACGTCGAGCGCGGTGACGTTGCCCGACCCCTCCCAGATCGAGTTCAGCGGCGCCTCGCGGTACAGCCGCGGCATCCCCGACTCCTCGACGTACCCGTTGCCGCCCAGGCACTCCAGCGCCTCGGCCACCACCGCGGGTGTCCGCTTGCACACCAGGTACTTCGACGCCGGCAGCGCGAGCCGCAGGAACGCGCGCTCCTCGCGGTCCACGGCCCCGGCGAGTCGCATCGCGAGCGTCGTCGCTGCCTCGGCCTCCAGCGCCAGGTCGGCGACGACGGCCTGCATCAGCGGGGCGTCGGCGAGCCGGCTGCCGAACGCGCTGCGGTGCGCGACGTGGTGCGCCGCCTCCGTCACCGCGGCCCGCGTCAACGACGCGGACCCGAGGACGCAGTCGAGCCGGGTCATCGACACCATCTCGATGATCGCCGCGACGCCCCGGCCCTCCTCGCCGAGCCGCCAGCCGACCGCGCCGGCGTACTCCAGCTCGGCGGAGGCGTTCGACCGGTTGCCGAGCTTGTCCTTGAGCCGCTGCAACCGGATCGTGTTGCGGGTGCCGTCGGGGAGCACGCGCGGCAGGACGAGGCAGGTGAGCCCGCCCGGGGCCTGGGCGAGGGTGAGGAACAGGTCGTTCATCGGCGCGGAGGTGAACCACTTGTGCCCGACGAGTCGGTAGGTTCCGTCGCCGGCCGGGGTGGCCGTCGTCGTGCCGGCACGAACGTCGGAGCCCCCCTGCTTCTCGGTCATCGACATCCCGGCGAGCAGCCCCGGCTTCGTGCCGGGCTCGGCGAGCCCGAACGCGTACCGCTGCGCCTGCAGGCCGGGGACGTACCGGCGCGCCAGCTCGGGGTCGCGACGCAGCGCCGGCACGGCCGCGTACGTCATCGAGATCGGGCAGCAGTGCCCGGCCTCGAGCTGGCCCATGAGGTAGAACCCGGCGGCCCGTGCCACGTGCGCTCCGGACCCGGGCTCGGCCACCCACGGTGTGCCGTGCAGGCCCCACCCGACCGAGGTGCGCATCAGCCAGTGCCACGACGGGTGGTACTCGACCTCGTCGACGCGGTGGCCGTAACGGTCGTGCGTGCGCAGCACGGGGGGATGGGTGTCGGCGAGCCGGGCGTGCTCGCGTCCCTCCGCGGAGCCGACCAGGCCGGCGAGCCGCCCCAGGAACGCCGTCGCCTCGCCGGCGCCCTCCCGCTCGAGCGCGGTGGCGAGCGCCGGATCGCAGGCGAGCGGGTCGTAACCGTCGAGCGGTGGGGGCTGGTTGCGGACCTCGTGCGTCGAGGTCGGGTCGGTCGGCGGCCCGGCGCGCGCGGGCGCCGGCGAGCGAGCCTGGTG
>DATLGI010000232.1:0-3127 GCA_035540535.1 Pseudonocardia sp. | reverse complement strand
TGTCCACAGCCCAGGTGTGGGGCACCGACACGTCCGGGCGGGGCCGCAACCGCCGCGGCCTGTCCCGCGCCGACGTCACCGCCGCGCTGGAGCGGCACCGCCAGCAACATCCCGCCGAGATCAGCTCCTAGCGGCAGGCGGTGCTAGACCTAGCACCCCCGCTAGCGGCCGAACGGCCCGCTGAGCTGCGAACTAGCGGCTAGCGGGCCGTTCAGTGCTGCGGCGAAACGGGCCGCACAGGCGCCTCTTAGCGGCCCGCCTTCCGCAGAATCTGCGGGAAGTGTGTGGGTAACGGTTCAGCTCGCCCTCGCCATGCTCGGCGAAGACCAGCGCGGACGCCACATCCACCGAGCCCGCGGCCACAACCCGGCCCGACGTAGCTCCCGACGGTCCAGGCCATGCCCGGCGCCCCACTGCTGCACTGCGGCCTCCCAGCGGCGCCACGCCGTGAACGTCCGCCACGACTCAGCCTCCGCCACCCGCTCCTCGGGCGTGTCCAGGCCCGAGAACACGTACGGCGGTGGCTGTTCATCTGGCGACACGAACTGGTCGACCGTCACGTGCTGCCGCGCGAGCTGCGGCGGCAGCTCGGGCCGAGCCGGCTCGCCCGTTCGGGTCCGCCTACGCACCACGACCCCGGTCCGTCGACGTCGGCAGGCCGAGCACCACCCGTTCCCGATCCGAGCGGCGCCACCGCGCATTCGCCGCCCGCGACGCCCGACGCGACGCAGCCGTCACCGGCGCGTCCACGTCCTCGTCGGGCACGGCGAGCTGTCCGAGCAGCCGCGCCAGACACGCGCGTTGCGCCCGCAGCTCGCCGAGCAGCGGATTCGCCCGCGCCTGCCCCGTACTGCCCGGGGTGAGCAGTTCCTGACCGGCCAGCGCCGACGAAAGCCGGCCCACGAGATCGAGCGTGCCGCACGCCTGCGCCAACAAGGCCGCCTCGTCCGGCCGCAAATCGTTGTCGGCGAGCACCTCCCGCCACAAGCGCCGGCCGGCCGTACCCAACCCGGCCGGCGCGGCCGGTATCCGTCGATCCGCCACGCTTTCCACCTCCTCAAAATCGATCATCCAGCATTGCTCGGGGGGCGCGCGCCAGCACCTCCCGGGCTTGGTGGGTGGGGGGTGGGGGGAGCTCCCCCTACCCGGTCGGGACTAAGCCGATCGTTTCTGTTCAATGTCCGCGCGTCCTTCCGCCTCTTTGGTCGTCGAGGAAATGGGGGGTGCGGTGGCACCGAGTACGGCAAACTCGGTGCCACCGCTTACCGGCCGCGCCGCCAAGGACCAGAGCGACCGCCGGTTCTCCCGCGCGAACCCGTGCCAGCAGGCGCGCGTGAGCGGCTCGGGTTCAGCTCCAGGCGTGCGCGAGCCGGTGCAGGGCGTTGCGGCGCTGCGTGTGTTCGTGTGCCTCACGGTGACAGGTCAGCCACGCCGCGTCTCGCTCGGCGACCAGCGGCCACCATGGCTCGTGTCCGCCGCGGACGAGCCAGACCAGCCGGCCGCGCCCGTCCTCGGGCCATGGCGGGGTGGCGGCGGCGAGACTGGGCGACCTTCGGTGGTCGGGCCAGATGGCGCAGAGACCGACGCGGAACTCGGCGTGGTCGCCGGTGACGTCGTGTTCGGGCCCGGGGGCGTCGCGGAGCAGCTCGGACAGGACGGTGCGGAGCCTGGTGTAGCGGGCGGCGAGGCTGTCGAGGGCGAGGTAGGCGCGGCGGGCCTTGTCGGGTGCGGCGAGCAGCGCGTCGGGGTTGCTGATTTCCACGTCGCCGAGCGCCTCGACGGCGGCGCGGATCTGCTGCCACAGGTGTTCACCGGTCGGGCGGACGTGATCGGCGACGATGACGTCGGTGCTGTCGGCGATGGTGTCGCGGAGCTGTTCGTCGGCCCGCTCCCGCGCGGCGCGCAGCACACGTACCCGGGTGTCGTGCTCGCGCTGCCGCCGCTCCTGGTCGATCACCGCGTCGACGTTGAGCGCGGCCGGGTCGGTGCTGTTGAGCGCGGCGTCGACGGCCGCGTCGAGCACGGTCTGCGGTGGTGGCGGCGCGGTGAGCTGGGGCAGGGCGGCGGTGACCCGGTCGAGGACCATGCGAGCGGCGGCCACGTCCGGGGGCAGACTCAGCTTGTCGCGGTCGGCCGCGACAAGCAGGTGCCGGTATCGGCGGGTGACATCGGGCATCGGGTTCTCCTAGGGGGCGGTGTTCGTCGTGCAGGCGGGGCGCAGCGCGTCCCAGTGCTCGGCGAGGGTCGGGTGCAGGTGCAGGCCGGGGACGTCGTCGGGGTGCACCCAGCGCAGCTCGGCGCCCTCGGCGGCGTTCCGGACGGTGATGGGCCCTCGTGTCCGGGCGACGAGGTACGTGTAGGGCCACCGGCAGTGCGGGCAGGCGGCGGTGTGTTCGGCGACGATGTGGACGTCGTCGGGGTGCAGCCCGGTCTCCTCGGCGGCTTCGCGGAGCGCGGCGCGGCGGGGGGTTTCCCCGGCCTCGATGGCGCCGCCGGGGACCGACCAGGTGCCGGTGTGGTGCACGCCGGCGCCGCGGAGTTGCAGCAGGACCCGGCCGTGGTCGTCGACGGCGAGGAGCCCGGCGGCCCCTCGTTGCCCGAAGTGTCCTTCGCCGCGCCCGGTGCACCACACCCAGCCGGCCGAGGCGGTGGTGTCGACCTGCTGGAGCGCGAGCTCCCGACAGGGGGCGCACCAGGGGTGGCGCGGGGAGCCCGGCTGGCACGGGCCCATGCATCCGAGGGTGTCGGGGTCGGCGTCGGGGGCGAGGTTGCGCAGCCACCGGGTGCCGGTGGCGTTCCCGACCCGCACCGGCACCCGGTAGGTCGCCCGCAGTGCGGGGGCCTGCGCGGCGAGGTCGGCCGGGACGAACATCTCCAGCGGCGTGATGTGCTCGACTCGGTCGATGCCGCGGCAGCGGGTCAACAGATCGGGGAAGGTGCGGCCCGCGGGCCGGACCCGGGCGATAACCGGGCGCCAGCCCGGGTCGACGGGGGGGCGGTCGAGCGCGGCGAGGAGTTCCCGTTCCGCCCGTTCGGCGGCGAGCAGGTACTCGACGATGTGACGCAACTCCGCCGCGACGGTGATCCCGCACGAGCAGTCGGGGTCGGGGGCGGGGTGGTCACTGGT
>DATLGI010000231.1:0-17746 GCA_035540535.1 Pseudonocardia sp. | reverse complement strand
GACCAGGGCAGGCCTGCTGGGCGTGGTGAAGGTCAGGTGCGCCCGCTCGGCGTGCAGCGCGCCGAGGGCGTCCAGCAGGTAGCCGGGGTTGAACGCGATGGTCAGGGGCACGCCCTCGATCTCGCAGCCGAGCTCCTCCTCCGCGCTGCCGACGTCGTCGCCGCCGGCGACCAGGCGCAGGCCCTGCTCGGAGAACTCCATCCGGACCTGGGCCACCCGGTCGGTGACCAGCGCGACCCGCTTGATCGACTCCACCAGCCCCGCCACCTCGAGGACCGCCGCCGACGTGTGCTCGGCCGGGATGAGCTGGCGGAACCTCGGGAACTCCGCGTCGAGCAGTCGGGTGGTGGCGCGGCGGCCACCCCCGGTGATGCCGAGCATCCCGTCGCCCGCGGACAGGGCGAGCTCGACGATGCCCGTGCCGGCGAGGGTCTTCGCGACCTCCGCGAGGGTGCGCGCCGGGATGAGCACCGCGCCGGCCTGCGCCGGGTCCTGCGGGGACCACTCGAGGTCGCGCACGGCGAGGCGGAACCGGTCCGTGGCGGCCAGCGTCAGGCGAGGGCCGTCGATCTCCATCCGGATGCCGGTGAGCATCGGCAGCGTGTCGTCGCGCCCGGCGGCCACGGCGACCTGGGCGACCGCCTCGGCCAGCCGGTCGCCGGGCACAGTGCCCGCGGCCTGCGGCATCGCGGGCAGCTGCGGGTAGTCCTCGACCGGCATCGTCGGCAGGCTGAACCGGCTGTTGCCGCAGGTGATCGCGGCGCGGGCGCCGTCGACGACGAGGTCGACCGGCTTGGACGGCAGGGCGCGGGTGATGTCTGCGAGCAGCCGCCCGGAGACGAGCACGCGCCCCGGGTCGCCGATCGTCGCGTCGAGCGCGACCCGCGCGGAGGTCTCGTAGTCGAACCCGGAGACGGTGAGCCGGTCGCCGTCCCCGCCCGTCTCCGCCTCGACCAGGACCCCGCCCAGCACCGGGACCGGCGGCCGCGCGGGCAGGCTGCGGGCCACCCAGGCGGCGGCGTCGGCGAGGACGTCGCGTTCGACCCGGAACTTCATCGCACGGACCTCTCGACGGGAACCTTCGGCGGACGGGACTCGGACGTGCAGTTCTCGAACGGTGATCGGCGGACTCGGGGTCGGCCGCCCGGGCGAACCACCCGGGCGGACCGGACGGCGGGGAGCGGCCCGGCGGACCGGGTCGGGATCCACCGTAGAGCTTCCCTGCGCCGGGTGTCATCCCGGCGTCCGCGCACCCGGACGGGGGCCTCCGGGCGGTCTCGTCCACCACCGCTGTCCTTCCCAGGATCTCTGAAAGGAGGAGAACAGCAGTAGTAGTAGGGCCTGTGCACGGTGGGGACGGGCGGCGACGGCGCAGGTGGGGCGGCGTGGCGGCCTGTGGAGGGCGGACGGGGCCCGGCGGTGGGTGCTCGGGTGACCGGTGGACGGGTACCCCGGCGTGCTCCGCCGTCCACCGCCCGGACACCGGTTGTCCACCGGTGCGGGCGGCCCCGTCCACCGCCGCCGCGGGCGGCCATCCACAGAGTTGTCCCCAGATGTGGGTGGACAGTGCTCGATCCGGAACTGTGTGCTACCGCGACGGCGGACGCCACGACGGTGCCCGACGGATACGCAACCCACACTTTCCCCTCCCGGCACACGGCGCGAACGGTCCGTCACGAACGCGTCGTGATCGTTCCGGTCCGGCTCGTGGTCACCAGGTCGGCGGGCGCCGGACGGGCCCCGGACGCCGACGAACGGCCCCCGTCGGAACCTGTCCGACGAGAGTGGCGGTCGTCGCGTCGGCTCAGTGCCGGGCGCGCTGCTTGATCCGCGCGGTGAGCTCCTGCACCTGCTCGAAGGTGCGCCGGCGCTGGGCGATCTCGTTGCGGATCTTCTTGTCGGCGTGCATCACGGTGGTGTGGTCACGGCCGCCGAACGTCTGCCCGATCTTCGGCAGGGACAGGTCGGTGAGCTCGCGGCACAGGTACATCGCGATCTGCCGGGCCTGGGCGAGCGCCTTGGTCTTCCCGGGGCCGCACAGCTCGTCCATCGTGACGCCGAAGAAGTCAGCGGTCACCGCCATGATCGTCGGGGCGGTGATCTCCGAGGTCGCCGAGTCCGGGATCAGGTCGCGCAGGACGATCTCGGCGAGCTGGGTGTCGACGGCCTGCCGGTTGAGCGAGGCGAACGCCGTGACCCGGATCAGGGCCCCCTCGAGCTCGCGGATGTTGCGCTCGATCCGCTCCGCGATGAACTCCAGCACGTCCCCGGGCACGGCGAGGCGGTCCTGGGCGGCCTTCTTGCGCAGGATCGCGATCCGCGTCTCCAGTTCCGGCGGCTGGATGTCGGTGATCAGCCCCCACTCGAAGCGGGTGCGCATCCGGTCCTCGAGCGTCTCCAGACGCTTGGGCGGGCGGTCCGAGGACACGACGATCTGCTTGTTCGCGTTGTGCAGGGTGTTGAAGGTGTGGAAGAACTCCTCCTGGGTGCCCTCCTTGCCCTCCAGGAACTGGATGTCGTCCACCAGCAGGACGTCGACGTCCCGGTAGCGGCGCTGGAACGCCACCTTCCGGTCGTCGCGCAGGCTGTTGATGAAGTCGTTGGTGAACTCCTCGGTGGACACGTACCGCACCCGCATGCCCGGGAACAACCGCTGCGCGTAATGCCCGACGGCGTGTAGCAGGTGTGTCTTACCCAGGCCCGAGTCGCCCCAGATGAACAGCGGGTTGTAGGCCCGCGCCGGCGCCTCCGCGACGGCGACGGCGGCGGCGTGGCTGAACCGGTTCGACGCGCCGATGACGAACGTGTCGAAGGTGTACTTCTCGTTGAGCCGGGTGTGCGAGCGCGGGGTGACCTGTGACGTCGCCGCCGGCGCCGAGTAGGTGGGCCACGCCTCGGTGTCGCGGCCCAGGTCCGGATGGCCGCCGTTGGTGCCCGCCGACCCGTCGCCCTCGGTGGCCGGATGGCGGGCGAACTCCTCGGGTGCGGGCAGGGGGTCCGGGACCTCGGTGCCCCCGGAGGCCGCCGAGGCGTCCACGACGACGGCGAGCTTGAGCGGTACCCCGAGGTGGCGGCCGAGCGCGTCGCTGATCGGGAGCCGCAGGATGCGCTCGATCGCGTCCTTCGCGAACTCGCTGGGCGCGGCCAGCAGCGCGGTGCCGTCGATCAGCCCGAGCGGGCGGGTGAGCCGGAGGAAGGCCCGCTGCTGGTGCGACAGCGTCGGCGTGCCGGCGTCGGCGGAACCGGAGAGGTCGGCGATGACCCGGTGCCACACCTGTCCGAGGTCTCCTGGCTGGTCGACCACCGGCGGCGTCCCCCTTCCGGCCGTCCCGCAGCGGGCCGCACCGCGGCGTCCACCACGCAGGCCGATCCCCAGACGTGTCCACACCTGTGCGCAGGACGCTACGCGGGCCCTGCGGATCGCGCGCCGCGCGGCCCAGGTGCTCGAGCATGCGGGCCGTCCACCCGGAGCGGGCGGTGAAGCAGGCACGCTAACAACAGCCGGCGTCCCACCACAAGGCGCACGCGGGGCGAAACGGGCGCCGTCCCGGGGCGGTTTGACCCCCCTTCGCGCGCTTGCGTACCCTGACCGCGACCGTGTCCGGGCAGCGAGGCTGTCCGGGGCGCAGCGCAGGTGCCCGCCCCACACCGGACGCACGCACCACCGTACGACCGTCCAGTCACCGCAGCACGTGATCACTGACGGTGGGCCCCGGCCCGCCGTCCACCGGGAGAGCCGACCGTGAGCAAGGGCAAGCGCACCTTTCAGCCGAACAACCGCCGCCGCGCGCGCACGCACGGGTTCCGGCTGCGGATGCGCACCCGGGCCGGGCGCGCCATCGTCGCCCTGCGGCGCCGCAAGGGCCGCGAGCGGCTCTCGGCCTGACCGTCCCCAGGTGCTCCCGGCCGGCTCCCGGCTGACGCGCCGGGACGAGTTCGCCGCGACGGTCCGTGGCGGCCGCCGCGGGGGTCGCTCGCGTCTCGTGGTGCACCTGGCCCGGGGCGACGGCGACGCCCCGCGCGCCGGCTTCGTCGTGAGCCGCGCCGTCGGCAACTCCGTCGTCCGGCACCGGGTGACGCGCCGGCTGCGCCATCTCGTGGCCGCCCGGCTCGGCGCCCTGCCGCCCGGTTCCCGGCTGGTGGTGCGCGCGCTGCCGCCCGCGGCCGCGGCCTCCTCCGCCGAACTCGGTGACGACCTCGACGGTGCGCTGCACGCTGCCGCCCGGCGGAGCCGGTCGTGACCCGGCCCCCCCGGGTCGGTGCGGCGGCGCGTCCGCTCATCGCCGTCCTCACCGGCTACCAGCGGTGGATCTCCCCCGTGCTGCCGCCCATGTGCCGTTTCCATCCCTCGTGCAGCGCGTACGCCGTCGAGGCGTTGCAGGTGCACGGTGCCCTCCGCGGGATCTGGCTGACCGTCCGGCGGCTGCTCCGCTGCGCGCCGTGGCACCCTGGCGGTATCGATCCGGTGCCGCCGCGGCGGACGACCGAGCACCACAAGGAGTAACGGCCGTGGAATTCTGGTCACTGGACTTCATCTACTACCCCGTCTCGGCCATCCTCTGGTTCTGGCACAAGGCCTTCGGCTACGTCTTCGGCGAGGCCAGCGCGGCGGCGTGGACCCTCGCGGTCATCTTCCTGGTGTTCACGCTGCGCGCGTTGCTGTACAAGCCCTTCGTCGGTCAGGTCCGCTCCATGCGCAAGATGCAGGAGCTGCAGCCGGAGATGCAGCGGCTGAAGAAGAAGTACGGCAACGACCGCCAGCGCCTCGGCGTCGAGATGCAGAAGCTGAACAAGGAGCAGGGGTTCAACCCGCTCGGCGGCTGCCTGCCGATCCTCGTGCAGATCCCGGTGTTCATCGGCCTGTTCCACGTCCTGCGCGAGTTCAAGCCCGGCAAGACGCAGAACTACGTCTTCGGCGCGAGCGAGATCGACTCGTTCCTGCGGGCCGACCTGTTCGGCGCCCGGCTCGGAGCCTCCGTGGTGCCGTTCCAGGGCGCACCGGACATGGCCACACTCGGCACGACGCTGACCGAGATGCTCATCGTGATGATCCCACTGATGATCGTCGCGGGCGTCCTCACGCACATCACGGCACGTCACTCGGTGGCCCGGCAGCAGGCGGCCCAGGCCGCCAACCCGCAGACGGCCATCATGAACCGCCTGATGCTCTACGTGCTGCCCGTCGGTGTGGTCGTCGGCGCGCCGTTCCTCCCGCTGGCGGTGCTGTTCTACTGGGTCGCCAACAACCTGTGGACCCTCGGCCAGCAGTACGTGGTGTACAAGCGCATCGACGCCGAGGAGGCGCAGAAGCGGGAGCAGGCCGCCACCGAGCGACAGGCCCGCGCGCCGCGCCCCGGGCAGAAGCCCGTCCGGTCCGACGAGCGTGCGGCGGTGGAGCCGGCCGATGCGCCGGCGTCGGCGGATGCGGACGCGGCGGCGGGTACGACCCCGGCCAAGCGGCCCGGTGCCAAGCCGGTGACGCGACGCGGCCCGCAGAACGGCGCGAAGGCGTCGGGGTCGAGCGCCGCGGCCGGGAACGGCTCCGATGGCCACGGCTCGGGCACCAACGGCACCGGCGGCCGGCCCGGCGGCCGCGGTCGCGCCCCCGCGCGTCGCGGCAAGAAGCGCCGCTGACCCACCACGACCACCGCCGGCGGCCGGATCCGGTACCGGCGCGGCGGCGCCCGGAGCGATCCGGACGCTCCGCACCCTCCAGGAAGGGAGACGCATCGTGTCGAAGGCTGCACAGGACGGTTCGGTCGAGGACCAGCTGGTGCGCGAGGGCGACATCGCGGGTGACTACCTCGAGCGCCTCCTCGACGTCCTCGACTACGACGGCGACATCGATCTCGATGTGGAGGCCGGCCGCGCGATCGTCAGCATCGACGGCGGCGAGGACCTCGACAAGCTCGTGGGCGACCGCGGCACGGTGCTGGAGGCCCTGCAGGAGCTGACCCGGCTGGCCGTGCAGCAGGTGTCGGGCAACCGCAGCCGGCTGATGCTCGACGTGGCCGGGTGGCGGCAGTCGCGTCGCGAGGAGCTGACCGATCTGGGCACCCGCACCGCCAACGAGGTGCTGGACTCGGGCAAATCGGTGCGGCTGCGCCCGATGACGCCCTTCGAGCGCAAGGTCGTCCACGATGCCGTGGCCCGGGTCAAGGGCGTCTCCAGCGAGAGCGAGGGCGAGGAGCCGCGGCGCCAGGTCGTGATCTTCCGCGGTGCCTGACGTGGCGGCGGCAGCGATGCCGCCGGAGGCCGGGTCGGTGTTCGGTGACCGGCGGGAGCTCGCCGAGCGGTTCGTCGGTCACCTCGTGACCTCGGGGGTCGAGCGTGGGTTGCTCGGGCCCCGGGAGGCACCGCGGATCTGGGACCGGCACGTGCTCAACTGCGCGGTCGTCGCCGAGCTCGTCCCGCCGGACGCACGGGTGGTCGACGTCGGTTCCGGCGCGGGATTGCCCGGGATACCGTTGGCTCTCGCCCGGCCGGACGTCGACGTCGTGCTGCTGGAGCCGCTCGCGCGCCGCGTCGAGTGGCTGACCGAGGTGATCGAGGACCTCGGGCTCGCGGTGTCGGTCGAGCGGGGCCGGGCGGAGGACACCCGCGTCCGCCGGCGGTGGGAGGGGGCCGACGTGGTCACCGCTCGCGCCGTGGCGCCGCTGGCCCGACTGGCCGGATGGTGCGTGCCCCTGCTCCGGCCGGGCGGCGTGCTGCTCGCGATGAAGGGTGCGTCGGCCGCCGATGAGGCGGCGCGGGACCGGGTCGCCGTGCGGGCGGCCGGGGGGGCCGCGCCGCGGATGCTCCGCTGCGGGTCCGGGATCGTGGACACGCCGACCACGGTGTTGGTGGTCGAGCGGATCCGGGGAACCGGCCGGCCGGACCGGGCGCGGGCGGGGAGGGGTGCGAGATGACGTACGGCGTCGGTGTTCCACGTGAAACATCCGGCTGGACGCCGATCGCCGAGGAGGCCGAGCGCGCCGCCCGGGTGCTGCATCCGGACCGGCACCGGATGCCGCGGCCCCGCCACCGGCGGGTGCTCACCGTGGCGAACCAGAAGGGCGGGGTCGGCAAGACGACCACGGCCGTGAATCTGGCCGCAGCGCTGGCGATGCACGGGATCCGGGTCCTGGTGGTGGACCTCGATCCGCAGGGCAACGCGAGCACGGCCCTGGGTGTCGAACACCGCTCCGGCACGCCGTCGGTCTACGAGGCATTGATCGGCGAGCTGGACCTGGTCGAGACCGCGGTCGGCAGCACGGCGTCACCCAACCTGCTGTGCGTGCCGGCGACGATCGACCTCGCCGGGGCGGAGATCGAGCTCGTCGGGATGGTCGCCCGGGAGAACCGGCTGCGCCAGGCACTGACCGCGGAGGCGCTGGACGCCCTCGACGTCGACTACGTCCTCATCGACTGCCCGCCCTCGCTCGGCCTGCTCACGGTGAACGCGCTGGTGGCGGCCGCCGAGGTGCTCATCCCGATTCAGTGCGAGTACTACGCGCTCGAAGGGCTGGGGCAGCTGCTGAGCAACATCGAGCTCGTCCGGGCGCACCTCAACACCAGCCTGCATGTCTCGACCATCTTGCTGACCATGTACGACGCCCGCACCAAGCTCGCCGACCAGGTCACCACCGAGGTCCGGGAGCACTTCGGCGACGTCGTGCTCCGGACGGTGATCCCCCGAAGCGTGAAGGTCTCGGAAGCGCCCGGCTACGCGCAGACCGTTCTCGCCTACGATCCGGGATCGCGTGGTGCGATGAGCTACGTCGACGCCGCTCGCGAGATCGCCGAGCGCGGTGCCGCGGGCGAGCATGCCGAGGAGAACGAGGGGTAGCGGTCGTGGCCGAGCGCAAGGGTGGACTGGGGCGCGGGCTCGCCGCGCTGATCCCGACCGGACCGTCGGCGCTCACGCCGTCCCGCGAGGCCCTCGGCCGGTCGTCGATCCTGCAGCCGGACGCACTCGCACCTCCGCCGGCCCCGGTGGCCGGAGCGGAGTTCCTGGAGATCGACGTCTCGCTGATCGAGCCGAACCCCGATCAGCCACGGACGGCGTTCGACGAGGAGTCGCTGGCCGAGCTCGAGCACTCCGTGCGGGAGTTCGGGCTCCTGCAGCCCGTCGTCGTCCGGAAGATCGATGGCGGCCGCTACCAGCTGGTCATGGGAGAGCGCCGCTGGCGAGCCGTGCAGCGGGCCGGTCTCCCACGGATCCCGGCCATCGTGCGGAACACTGGCGACGACGCGATGCTGCGTGATGCGCTGCTGGAGAACATCCATCGGGTGCAGCTCAACCCGCTGGAGGAAGCCGCCGCCTACGAGCAGCTCCTCGAGGAGTTCGGGGTCACCCATGCCGAGCTCGCCGACCGGATCGGCCGCAGCCGGCCGGTGGTCACGAACACGATCCGCTTGCTGAGGCTGCCGGTGGCCGTGCAACGCCGGGTGGCCGCAGGGGTGCTGTCGGCCGGCCATGCCCGCGCGCTGCTGGGGCTCGACGACGCGGCCCGCCAGGAGGAGCTGGCCGCCCGGGTCGTCGCCGAGGGCCTGTCCGTACGCGCCACCGAGGAGGCGGTGCTGCTCGCCCGGCGCGACGAGCCCACGCCCGACCGGCCCGTCCGCCGGCGGCCGATGCAGGCGCCCGGGTTGCAGGAGCTGGCCGAGCAGCTCTCCGACACCTTCGACACGCGGGTGAAGGTCGAGCTGGGGCAGCGCAAGGGCCGGATCGTGGTGGAGTTCGGTTCGGTGGAGGATCTGGAGCGGATCGCGAAGCTGATGGGCCGCCCGGCAACGGCGTGATGTTTCACATGAAACAGGCGTCAGCGGTCGAGCGCCCGCTCCACCAGCGCGGTGCAGAGCACACCGATATCCTCCCCCGCCGTCGCGGCCGCTGTGGGAAGCAGGGAGGTGTCCGTGAGCCCCGGGCGAGACGTTCACCTCGAGGACCGGCGGGCCGGTGCGCGGTTGCCGACGGCGATCGGCTCGACGCCGGCAGTGCAACCCGCGCGAGCGCCTCCCGGGGCGGCCGCAGCGGCCGCGCACCGCCCACGACGGCGTCCACCTGCTGTTCATCGTGCGTGAGGGACCGGTCACAGCAGTCGGGGTTCCGCCGCCCGCTGGATCGATCTACCGTGGGACCGCGGTGCGATGCGGGGTCGGGCCCTACCTCTTCCGCACCGGGTTCCAGAGGTTTCAGCGACGGCCGGAGGTTGCTCTTGTCCTGGCACGTCGATTCGCTCACCCTGGACAATCTGGACGATCTGCCCAAGCGGTGTCGCCGCTGCGTCTTCTGGGAGCTCGCCCCACACCTCGCCGCGCAGGCCTCCGACTTCGGCTCCGTCGAGCTGGAGAAGGAGGCGTGGCTGTCCGAGGTGCTCCTGGAATGGGGTTCCTGCGGTCGGGTGGTCCGGGTCGGCGGCGTGCCGGCCGGCTACGTCATGTACGCGCCGCCGTCGGCCGTCCCCCGGGCCGCGGAGCTGCCCAGCGGCCCGGTGAGCGCCGACGCGGTGCTGCTCACGACGATGCAGGTGGTGCCGGAGTTCGCCGGAGAGGGGCTGGGCCGGATGCTGGCCCAGACGGTCGCCCGGGATCTCACCCGCCGCGGCGTCCGCGCCGTCGAGGTTTTCGGTGACGCCCGGCCCGGAAACGACCCCGGGTGCATGGTGCCCGCCGAGTTCCTCCGCCGCGTCGGGTTCAAGACCGTCCGCCCGCACCCCCGGGTCCCTCGGCTGCGCATGGAGCTGCGCTCGGCGATGACGTGGAAGGAGGACGTGGAGGCCGCGCTCGAGCAGCTGCTCGGCACGATCACGATCCCCCTGCAGACCAGCGGCATCGGCGGCGAGCGGCGCCGGCCCGTACCGACCCGCGGCGCGCTCTGATCAGATGGCGGTGGCCCGGCCCCGGTGGTCCGGGTGCTCGAGTTCGCGCGCCAGCACGTCGGAGAAGGTGAACGTGCCCGTCGGCTGGTCGTCCTGGCCCAGCAGGTAGAGCCGCTTCACCCCGACGAGCACCCCCTCGGCCACGACGTCGCGGAACGCCGGGTCGAGCAGCTTGCGCCGATCGCCCACGTGCGTGAGGTAGCCGATCTCGACCCGCACCGTCGGCATCCGCGTCAGCCGCAGGATCTCCCACGTCCGCTCCTGGGTGCGGCAGTCGAGCATGCCGGTTCGGGTGAGCAGCTCGCGGTGCAGCAGGCCTGAGAGGACCTCTCCGACGGTGGAGGTGGCTCCCGACCCGTTGCCGAAGTGGAAGGTCGCGAGGCCCTGCGCGTGCATGCCGGGGTTGGCGTCGGTGTGCAGTGACAGCACCAGGTCGGCGGCCGTCTGGTTGGCGAACGCCGCGCGCTCGGCCTCCGGCGGGCAGGTGTCCTGCCGGCGGGTGAGCAGCGCCTCCATCCCGGTGGCCGACATCCGTCCGACGATCCGGCGCGCGAGGTCCCACATCAGGTCCGCCTCGGTGACGCCGCCGACGACGACGCCGGGATCGGGCCCGCCGTGACCCGGATCGACCACGATCCTCTTGCCGCGCAGCCGCGGCCCCGCCTCCCGCAGCAGCTCCTGCTCGCGCAGCAGGTGCGGGCGTCCACCGGTGACCTTGCGGCCCAGCTGGCGCAGCGCGCGCAGCGTCGCGGGCCCGCACACGCCGTCGGACACCTCGCAGTAGTCGCGCTGGAAGGCGCGCAGCGCGCTCTCGGTCTGCTCGTCGAACACCCCGCTCGGCCGCCCGCTGTCGTAGCCGAGCTCGAGCAGCCGCTCCTGCAGGGTGACGACGTCGTCGCCGCTCATCGGCGCGGAGATCATCAGGGCCAGCATGCGGTCGCCCAGCGTCCAGCCCGCCTCGCGCAGCGCGCGGTACGTTGCCGGGCCGACGATCCCGTCGGTGATCAGGCCGCGATGCTGCTGGAACGCCCGGACCGCGTGCTCGACCTCGCCGTCGAAGCCGGCCTCGCGAGGCCCGTCGACCGCGTCCGGCAGCAGGCCGAACCGCCGCAACACGGCTCGGACCTCCACGACAGCCGGACCGCTGTCACCACGGCGCAGCAGTTGCATGCACCCCTCGCTCGATCTCCACGCGGCACGCGCGGCCTGGCCGTCCGCCGCCCGGGAGATCCCGGGCGCGGCCCATTGTGCCCTGCGGTGCCACGACCGGGGGACGGCAGGCCGGGTCCCGGCGTGTCCCGCCCGATACCGCACTGCCCCGCCCCGGGGATCCGGGACGGGGTGGCAGGGCTCGCGAGACGGGATCAGGCCAGGTAGTCGGCCAGGTCGGACAGCAGCGCGGCCTTCGGCTTGGCGCCGACGATCTGCTTCACCGGCCTGCCGTCCTTGAAGACGATCATGGTGGGAATGGACATGACGTTGTAGTTCCGCGCGGCCTGCGGGTTCTGGTCGATGTCCAGCTTCGCGACAGTGATCTTCTCCTGGTTCTCGCCGGCGATCTCGTCGAGCACCGGGGCGACCATCTTGCACGGGCCGCACCAGGCCGCCCAGAAGTCGACGAGGACGGGCTTGCTGCTGTTGAGCACGTCGGCCTCGAACGAGGCGTCGGTGATGTCGACCGTGTTGGCCATGAAATCTCCGTTTCCTTCTGGGTCGGTCAGCGGACGGCGGCGGCGACGTCGACGGCGCCGTAGCCCCCGCCGACGAACTCGGTGGCAAGGGGCTCGCCGGCGAGCCAGCGCTCGGCGTCGATCGCGGCCGCACAGCCGGAACCGGCCGCCGTCACCGCCTGGCGGTAGGTGTGGTCGACCAGGTCACCCGCGGCGAACACGCCCGGGACCGCCGTGCGGGTGCTCGGTGCGTCCACCTTCACGTAGCCGGCCTCGTCGGTGTCGAGGACGTCGCGGACGAGCTCGCTGCGCGGGTCGTGCCCGACCGCGACGAACATGCCGGTGACGTCGAGCGTGGACTCCTCGCCGGTCACCGTGTCGCGCAGCCGCAACGCCGACACCGAACCCTCGCCGAGCACCTCGACGACCTCGGTGTTGAGCCGCCAGCGCATCTTCGGGTCGTCCTGCGCGCGCTTGAGCATGATCCGGGACGCCCGGAACTCCTCGCGCCGATGGATCACGGTGACCGAGCGGGCGAACCGCGTGAGGAAGGTCGCCTCCTCCATCGCGGAGTCGCCGCCGCCGACCACGGCGATGTCCTGGTCGCGGAAGAAGAACCCGTCGCAGGTGGCGCACGAGCTCACCCCGCGCCCGAGCAGGGCCTGCTCCCCCGGCACGTGCAGGTAACGCGCGGCCGCGCCCATCGCGAGGATCACCGCGCGCGACCGGTAGGTGACCCCGTTGGCGGTGACGGTCTTGACGTCCCCGGTCAGCGAGACCTCCTCGACGTCCTCGGAGCGCAACTCGGCGCCGAACCGTCCGGCCTGCTCGCGCATCTCCTCCATCAGGGCGGGGCCCATGATGCCGTCGCGGAAGCCGGGGTAGTTCTCGACCTCGGTGGTGGTCATCAACGCACCGCCGAACTGGGTGCCCTCGAAGACCAGGGGCCGCAGCTGGGCGCGCGCGGCGTAGACCGCTGCGGTGTACCCGGCGGGCCCGGACCCGATGATGATCAGCTCGCGGACCCCGTCGGTGGTCACTGGTCGCGTCCTCCTCGTGCTGCGTCGCCGTCGTAGCGCTGCAACACGATTCCAGCACCCGCCATTCCCTGGGCCATCCGGGGTACGGCCGTCGGGTCCCGCGGTGGACCCTTACCCGCCGACCAGGCCGACGACGTCGTCGGCGAGCACCCGGCCGCCGTCCGGACCGCAACCGGTGTCGACGACGACGACCCGCAGCCGGCCCAGCTCGCCGGTGGCGAGCAGCAGCAGCGTGCCCGGAGTGCCGTCGAGCAGCACCGGCCGACCACCGAGCACGGCTTGCGGGGCGACGGGGCCGACACCCGCGGCGGTGAGGCAACCGGTGCGGCGGGCGGGGTCGGCCAGCGGTCCGAGGTCGCGCACCCCGGTGGTCGCGGTCGCGGCGGCGGCGAGGTCCACGCGCTCGACGACGAGCACCTCGCGTCCGGTCGGCGGGGTCCGCAGCAGGGCCGTCACCGCGAGCGCGACGAGCGCCGCGGCCGCGACGAGCGCGGGCCGGCGGCGCGGGGCCGGCGGTGGCCCACCGGCGCCCGCGGATCCGGGACGGACTGCGGGCTCCACGGCCGCCCGCGATGCGGCGACCGTCGGAGGGGTGGCGGATGCCGGAGGCCCGACGGGTGCCGCGGGTTCGGTCGGTGCGCGCCGGGGGCCGGCCGGGGTCGGGTCGGGCGAAGCCGCGGCGGCCTCCGGCGGGTGCCGGGCCGCGGCAGCCGCGCCGAGCGCATCCACCCACCGGCTCGCTGCGCCCGGGGGTGCCGGGGGCGTCCCGATGGCGGCGAGTTCCGCCCGGGTGGCGGCGAGCGCGTCGAGGACCTCCCGGTCGCGTGGATCCGCCACCTCCGCGCGCGCCCGGCCGGCGGTGGCATCGTCGGGCAGGCCGGCGTCGAGCTCGGCGAGCCGGCGCAGGCGCTCGCGGTCGGCGGTCACGGCACCTCCTCCCGCAGGTGGCCGAGCAGCGCGGCCAGCCGGGCCCGGCCCCGCGCGCACCGGCTCTTCACCGTGCCGACCGGGACCTGCAGGATCTGCGCGACCTCCGCCACCGGGCAACACTGCACGTCGACGAGCACCACCGCCACCCGCTGGTCGACCGGCAGCAGCGCCAGCGCCTCCGCCACCGCCAACCGCGTGGCGAGCTCGCCGGCCGGGTCGCCGGACCGGGCCGGCGGCTCCCGGTCCGGCCACGGCACGGTGGGGCGCAGGTCGGCCTGGCGCATGCGGTCGATGCAGGCGTTGACGACGATCCGGTGCAGCCACGTCCGCACCGAAGCCTCGCCGCGGAACGACCGGGCGCCCCGGTACGCCGACAACAGCGCCTCCTGCACCGCGTCGTCCGCCTCGTGCGGGTCGCCGAGGGTACGCAGGGCCGTGCCCCAGAGCCGGTCCGCGTGCCGGGACACCAGCCGGGCGAACGCGTGGCGATCCCCCGCCCGGTGCGCGGCCACCAGCTCCGCGTCGGTGGGCGCGGACACGGACACGGCGCGCAGCCTAGGTCGCGGCCCGCCGGCCCCGGGACGGTTCGACGGATCTCAGTCCACGACGCGGCGGAACTCGACCTCGCCGATCTCGCTGCGGTACTCGCCCCCGCCCCCGCCCAGCTCGGTGATCCACAGCAGCACGTGCTCGACGGGCTGGCTGTCGGTCAGCGGCACGGTGGTGCCGCCCTCCGCGAGGGTGCTCCCGCCGATCAGCACCGTCTCGTCGAGCGCGGCGTCGGCGGCGGGGGCCGAGCGGAGCTCGACCCGGGTGCCGGGGCTCGGCGAGTCGATCGTCACCCCGGAGAGCTGCACCGCGGAGGCGAACGACACCATGATCCCGACGCCGGGCTTGAGTGCCGGGAACTGCTGGCGGTAGGCGAACGTCCGCCACGTCGAGCCCGGATCGCCGTCGATCACCCGGGCGACCTGCCCGGCGTTGTCGCTGTCACCGACGAAGTCGACGACGTCGACGGTGGCGACGGCCACCGGCGCGGCGGCGGCCGCGGGGACGGCCGGCGCACCGCCGCCGGGCGGAGCCTCGCCGGCGGGTGCCAGCTGGGGCTGTACGACGATCGTCGGCTCGTCCGGGTCGGTGAACACCGCACCGACCTGCCACCCGACGTACCCGACCGCGACCAGCGCGGCGACCGCCATCGCGCCCATCCCGACGAGCAGCTTGCGCCGCCGCTGCGGGTCCGGCCGGTCGTCCACCTCGTCCTGCCAGACGTCGCCGGGCTCCGGCGGCGCCCCGGTGCGGGCGGGTGGTAACAGCTCGACCCGCTCCTCCTCGGCGACGACCTCGTCCACCAGCCGGCGCACCGCGGCCGCCGTGTGCACGCGACCGGGGATGTCGCCGGTGGCGAGCGTGCCGACCGCGAGCGCGTCCAACTCGACCGGGATGCCCGGTCGCATCGCCGACGGTGGCGCGGGCGCCCCGTCGGGGCCGCGCCGGGCCGTGGCCAGGCCCGCGCGTGCGGCGTCCGCGGGCGACAGCGGCCAGCGGGAGGTGAGCAGGGCGAACAGCACCGCGCCGAGGCCGCGCACGTCGTCGGAGGGCAGCACGTCGGGACGGGGCAGCGCGAAGCAGAGCTGGGCACGGCCGTCCGGCGCCACCCGGATCCGCTCGGGATGGTCGCATCCCAGGACGAAACCGTGCCGGTGCGCGGCCTCGGCCGCACCGGCCAGCGGCTGCAGCGCGCGGGCGACCCGCGAGGGGGAGATGACGCCGTCGGCGACGGTCTCGGCCAGGCTGCGGCCCGGCACCCACTCGCTGACCGCCCCGGCCAGCACGTCGGCCGGCAGCGCCGCCGCACCCGGCGCCAGCACGTCGAGCAGGCGGGCGGTGCCGGGGTGCTCGAAGCTGCCGGAGCGCAGTGCCCGGGTGATCATCTCGCCGGCCGCGGAGCGGGCCTTCGCGAGGTCCGCGCCCGGCGCGGGTCGCACGAGGGTCAGCGCGACGTCACGTTGCAGAACCGTGTCCTGGGCACACCAGAACTCGGTACCGGCCGCGCGGTCCGAGCCGACGCGGGTGCGCAGGCGGTAGCGTCCGCACAGGACACCGCCCGCGCCCGTGGCATCGCGCGACTCGGCTGCCGAATCGGCTCTGACCTGCGCCGGAACGACCGGATCGGGGCCGACCGCGGATCCGAGGGCGACCGTCGCGCCGTCGTCCCGCCCCGCGCGCTCATTCACCGACGCCTGCCTTCCCGTACGTCCCCGCCGGCCCGCGGACGTGCCTCGACCTCGTCGGCCAGACTACGTCAGCGGGAACGACCGCGCCCGGCACCGGCGCGCCGGGCGAGCCCGCGGATCCGGCTCCGGAGGGACTCCAGCTCGGCCGATCGGAGCAGCCGGAGCGCGCCGAGCGTCACGGGCGCCGCCACCAGCACCGCCAGCCCCAGCACCGTCCAGGCGGCGGCGGCGATCGGCCAGCCGTCGACCACGGGCGCGAGCGGGGTCAGCACCGCCAGGGCGGCGAGCCCGCCGGCGACCGAGCCGGCCACCGTGCGCGCCACCGAGCCGAGCACGGTGCCCGTGCGCAGCGGCCCCAACCGGCGGCGCACCAGCACCTGCCCGAGCACGGCGCCGAACACGAACGACGCGCTGTTGACCGCCATCAGGCCGACGACGACCTGCTCGGGCGGCAGCACCAGCGGGCACGCCAGGAGCAGCGGGACCTTCACCGCGACGACCGTCAGCTGGATCACCGTCGGGGTGCGGCTGTCGGTGAGGGCGTAGAACACCCGCAGCTGCAACATCATCACCGCGAACGGCAGCAGCCCGAACGCCGAGAAGGCCAGGGCCGTGCCCAGGCGCGCGGCACCCTCGACGTTGCCGTCGCGCCAGCCGAACAGGGCCAGCCCGACCTCGGTGCCGAACAGCGTGAGCAGCACGCTCACCGGCACCAGCACGAGCGCGGACAGCCGGGTGCCCAGGGACAGGTCGGCGACGACGTCGGCGCTGCGGCCCTGCGCTGCCGCCCGGCTCATCCGCGGCATCAGCGCGGTGAGCAGCGACACCCCGAGGATCCCGTACGGCACCTGCAGCAGCAGCCAGGCGTTCGCGTAGATCGCCGGTCCGGCCGGGTCCGCGTCGAAGGCGACCCGGTTGGTCACCGCGTAGCCGACCTGGCCGATCAGCACGTACGCGACGACCCACACCGCGAGGCCCCCCGCCGCCGTGAGCCGGGGGTCCCAGCCCCACGTCGGGCGGTAGCGGAAGCCGATCCGCCGCATCGCGGGCAGCAGGACGGCGGCCTGCACGACGATCCCCAGCGTGGTGCCCAGGCCCAGGACGAGCAGCTTCGTGTCGCCCATGCGGACCGGGTCGAGGCTGATCGGACCGGGGACGAGAACGTACACGCCCAGCACCCCGAGCACGACCACGTTGTTGAGCACCGGCGCCCAGGCGAACGGCCCGAAGACGCCGCGGCTGTTGAGGATCGCGCCGAGGAGTGCGCCCAGCCCGTAGAACACGATCTGGGGCAGGAGCAGGTAGGCGAACGCGGTCGCCAGCTCCGAGGTCGCCCCGGTGGACGTCTGCGTGCCCAGGTAGAGGCGGGTGAGCAGCGGCGCGGCGAGCATGGCGACGGCGGTCGCGGCGGTCAGGCCGGCGGCGGCGAGGGTGATGAGCCGGCGGGTGTAGACCTCGCCGCCGTCGGCGTCCTCGGTCTGCGCCCGTACCAGCAGCGGGATCATCACACTGGTGAGGACGCCGCCGAGCAGGAGCTCGTAGACGATGTTCGGCAGCGTGTTCGCCACCGTGTAGGAGCTGTTGACCAGCCCGAAGCCGAGCACCGCGACCAGCGCGATCTGGCGCAGGAACCCCGTCACGCGGCTGGCGAGGCTGGCGATCGCCATCAGGCTGCTCGATCGGCCGAGCGAGTACGCCGGAACCCCGGGCGGCGGACCGACGGCCGCGAGCTGCATGGTGACCTCGTCCGCCCCGGGCGGCGGGGGCCGCAGGGGCGCGGTCGGCGCGTCGGCCGGGTCGACCGGTCCGCCGCGCCGCAGCCGGCCCGCCCGGCCGCGGGGCGGTCCGGGAGGGGATCCGGGTTCGGGCCCGGCCGGCGATCCGGGTCGTGCGGGCCGGTCGGCGGTGGCGCCGGTGGGGGTTGCGGTGGGCCGTGGGAACGCCGGTGCGGGGCCGTGCGGTGGTGCGGATCGCTGAACGGGTGCCGGCCCCGGCGGCGTGACGGG
>DATLGI010000230.1:0-6671 GCA_035540535.1 Pseudonocardia sp. | reverse complement strand
GTGTCCGCCGTCGCGCTCATCGCCCCGCCGCCGGTCGTCGCCGAGATCGCGGCCGACACGCTTCCCGTCGCGACGCCCGCCCCCGCGGTCCCGGCCACGACCACGTCGGAACGGCCCGCGCCGCGGCCCGTCGTCGGGGCGGCCGTGACCGGGGGTCGCGCCGGGGGCCGCGTGGTCTCGGGTGGGGGCGCGGCCGGGCGGACCCGCGGCCGCTCCGCACGGGCGGGCGCGCGGTCGACGACGGGCCGCGGCGCGGGCCGTTCCGACGTGGTCGTGGCCGGGACCGCGGGGGCGGGCGTCGCGACGGGAAGCGTGTCGGCCGCGATCTCGGCGACGACCGGCGGCGGGGCGATGAGCGCGACGGCGGACACGGCGCTCAGCGAGCCGATCGCGAGAATCGCGGCGGCCGCGGCCCCGTTCACCCGGGTGCGGGCGCCGGCTCGCCCGATGACCTCGTCGACCGAGGGCAGCGTGACCCCGGCGGCGAGGTCGTCGTCGAGCCGGTGGAACTCGTCCGTGATCCGACCCAGCGCGTCGCTCACCGGTACACCCCCTGATCCTCGGCCGGCCGCTCGACCGCGAGCACGGCGGGCAGCACGTCGGCGAGCGCCTCGACGACGGCGCGGTTGGCATTGCCGAGGCGGGCGCGGATCCGGTCCGGCCCGACGCCCTCCAGCTCGGCGATCTCGTGCGGGGTCATGTCCGCCATGTGGAACAGGACGGTGGCGCGGCGCTCGACCAGGGGCATCCGGTACAGCGCCTCGAGCAGGACCCGCGTGCGCTCGTCCACCACGCCCCCGGCGACCGGCAGCGCGGGCCGGCGCAGGCCGAGCCGTTCGAGGGCCGGCCGCCAGCCCGAGATCGTGGACCGGACGGCGACGTGGCGGACCCAGCTCGCCGGATCGGCGAGGCGTGCGACCTCGTCCCACCGCCGCCAGGCCCGCGAGTACGCGTCCTGGACGGCGTCGTGGGCGATGCGGGCGTCGAGCGTGATCGCGAAGAGCTGGGCGACGAGGCGCTGGTAGTGCGCCTCGAAGTGTGCGCCGAAGTCCGCCCGCAGCGCGGCGCGAGTCGGCACGGCGGGCTCCCCGGGTGCGAGCACGGCGGGGGCGGTCGCGGCGGGCGCCGTCGATGCGTCGGCCACCGCTCACCTCCGTCTCCGCTCGGCCGGGGGCGACCCGGGCTCGGTCGCGGCGCGGGTACCCCTACGGCTCTGACCTCTCAATCGCCCGCCGACCCGGCCCCGTTACCGGCGGTCACGCCTGTCAGGGCAACGACGGCGTCCATCCGGTCGATACGGCCCAGGCCCGCGCACGATCGTGCGCCCGGTCGAACCAGGCTTCCTTGTCGGCGACGTATCGGGTTGCGTCCCGGTCGGCGGCCCACCGGTCGGCCGCGACCCGCTTCACACCGGCGTACTCCGCGCGGGCGCCGGCGTCGGCGCGCAACCAGTCGCGGAACAGCAGCGCGAACCGCCAGCCCGGTGAGTCGACCTCCCGCACGTGCACGTGTGCGACGCGGCCCGGGTCGGCGGAGCCGTGGTACCGCTTCGGCCACGGCGGCGCGCCCGCCGGTCTCGGGTGGTCGTGGTGGGGTCCGGGCCCGGCGGGGAACCCCGCGTCGGCGAGTGTGTCGGCGAGCGCGTCGGCGTCGGCGAGGGACTCGACGCCGAGCTGCAGATCCACCACGTCCTTCGCCGGCAGCCCCGGGACCGCGGTCGAGCCGACGTGGGCGACGCCGCGGCCGAGCGGTCCGGCCGCCGCGGCGACGCGCGCGGCCAGGCGGGCACCGTCCGCCGCCCAGCCGGGCCGGGGCGCGACGACGCGGGGTGGCCCGGCGGGGGCCCGGCGGCGCAGCCGCAGGTTCTCCTCGAACGGGACGAGCCGGTCCCCCCAGAGCCGGTCGACCGCCGCCCGGAGCTCATCGGGTGACCCGGAGTTGTCCAGCCACACGTCCGCCGCGGCGCGTCGCGCGGCGTCGTCGGCCTGCGCGCCGATGCGGGCGCGCGCGTCCGGCTCCGCCATCCCGCGCACGGCGACGAGGCGGCGCACCCGCTCGTCCACCGGCGCGTGCACGACGATCACCAGGGGGAACGTCGGCGCCATGCCCCCCTCGACGAGCAGCGGCACGTCCTGCACGACCACCGCATCCGCGGCGGCGGCGGCGATCAGCTCGGCGGACCGCGCCCGCACCCGCGGGTGCACGATCGCGTTGAGCCGCTCCCGAGCGGCGGGGTCGCCGAACACGATCGCGGCCAGGGCGGGGCGGTCGAGCGCGCCGTCGGGGGTGAGCACGCGCTCCCCGAACACGGCGACGATCTCGGCGAGCCCGCCCGTGCCGGGGGCGACGACCTCGCGGGCCAGCACGTCGGAGTCGACGAGCACCGCGCCGTGCTCGACCAGGCGCGACGCCACCGTCGACTTGCCCGAGCCGATCCCCCCGGTCAGCCCCACGCGCAGCACGGTCGGCGACGCTACGCGCGGCTCATTGCGCGGGCGCCGCCGCCCCGGTGGGCAGCGGGCTCGTCCCCGGCGTCACCCGCGGCAGCACCCGCAGCGCGAGGTCGACGAGGGTGTCGGCGGCGGCGCGCTCGCCGACCCGGACCGCGGACGGCAGCGTCACCGTCACCGTCGACGGCCCGCTGACCACGAACAACACCGCCTCGGCCGGGCGCTCGACGAGGATGCCGGAAGCGGTGCCGATCGTGATCTCGCGGGCCGCCCCGTCCTCGACGCCGGTGTTGGTCCGCCAGTGCCGGGCCGCGGCGTCACCGTCGACGTAGACACCGGTGTCGAGGTCGATCAGTCGGGCACCGCGGGCGAACCCGGGCGCGACCCCGGACATCGTGTACCGGCAGGACACCCGCTCGGTGCGCCCGACCGAAGGCGCCGGGACGCCGACGACGGTGCGCACGCCCGCGGTGCCCAGCGGCAGCCCCAGCAGCGCCTCGACGTCCTCGACGCCGAGCAACCGGCCGCAGTCGCCGGGCAGGCGCTCCTCGGGCGCGGGTACGCCGGGTGTGCTCGACGGCTCGGGCGTCGAGAAGGTCGGCACGGCCACCCCGCCGGCCGCCCGGGCCCCGCAGCCGGCCGAGAACATCGTCAGGAGCACGGCGACGGCGGCGACGAGCACCCGGGGCGACACCGTGGCGCGCATGATTTCAGGGTAGGGAGATCTGATGATCCACTCATCCGCTGGCCGGGCCGCCGGCCGGACCTCCACCCAACCGTGACCCGGAAGGGGACGGCGTCCCCCGGACACGGGACGGCCCCGGCGACCGCTGGTCGCCGAGGCCGCCGCCTGCTGCGGGTCAGGCTCGGGTCACGCTCCGCCGGACAGCTTCTCGCGCAGGGCCGCGAGCTGCTCGTCGCTGGCCAGCGAGCCGCCGCTCTCCGCCGGCTGCCCGCCGCCCTCCGAGGAGTAGTTCGCCGCCGCGGCGGGGTCGGCCACGCCCTCCGCCTCGGCCTCGGCGGCCTTGCGGATCTGGACGATGTGCTGCTCGTAGCGCTCGTGGGCCTCGGCGTACTCCTTCTCCCAGGCCTCGCGCTGGGCCTCGAAGCCCTCCTGCCAGTCGCCGGTCTCGACGTCGAAGCCCTCGGGGTAGATGTAGTTGCCCTGGTCGTCGTACTCGGCGGCCATGCCGTACCGGGTGGGGTCGAACTCGGTCTCGACCGTCATGCCCTCGTTGGCCTGCTTGAGCGACAGCGAGATGCGGCGCCGGTCGAGGTCGATGTCGATGACCTTGACCATCGCGTCGTCGCCCACCTGGACAACCTGCTCCGGGATCTCGATGTGGCGCTCGGCCAGCTCCGAGATGTGCACCAGGCCCTCGATGCCCTCCTCGACGCGGACGAACGCGCCGAACGGCACCAGCTTCGTGACCTTGCCGGGCACGATCTGGCCGATGGCGTGGGTGCGGGCGTAGAGCCGCCACGGGTCCTCCTGCGTCGCCTTCAGCGACAGGGAGACCCGCTCGCGGTCCAGGTCGACGTCGAGCACCTCGACGGTGACCTCCTGGCCGACCTCGACGACCTCGCTCGGGTGGTCGATGTGCTTCCACGACAGCTCGGAGACGTGCACCAGACCGTCGACCCCGCCGAGGTCGACGAACGCCCCGAAGTTGACGACCGAGGAGACGACGCCCTTGCGGACCTGGCCGCGCGCGAGCTGGTTGAGGAACTCGCTGCGCACCTCGGACTGGGTCTGCTCCAGCCAGGCGCGGCGGGACAGCACCACGTTGTTCCGGTTCTTGTCCAGCTCGATGATCTTCGCCTCGATCTTGCGGCCGACGTAGGGCTGGAGGTCGCGCACGCGGCGCATCTCGACCAGGGACGCCGGGAGGAAGCCGCGCAGGCCGATGTCCAGGATCAGGCCGCCCTTGACCACCTCGATCACGGTGCCCTCGACCGGCTCGTCGGCCTCCTTGAGGGCCTCGATCGTGCCCCAGGCGCGCTCGTACTGGGCGCGCTTCTTGGACAGGATCAGCCGTCCCTCCTTGTCCTCCTTCTGGAGGACGAGGGCCTCGACGAACTCGCCGACCTCGACGACGTCCGCGGGGTCGACGTCGTGCTTGATCGACAGCTCGCGGGAGGGGATCACGCCTTCGGTCTTGTAGCCGATGTCGAGCAGGACCTCGTCCCGGTCGACCTTGACGATGGTCCCCTCGACGATGTCGCCGTCGTTGAAGTACTTGATCGTCTGGTCGATGGCGGCGAGGAAGTCCTCCTCCGACCCGATGTCGTTGACGGCGACCTGCGGCGTGGTCGGGGCGGCGGTGGTGTCGGTGGACATGTAGTGGGGTGCTCCGGTAATGGATGGTGGTGTGGGGTCGGGGTGGTGCGGTGTGGCTCGTGACGTGGTGCTGTCACCCTTGCTCGTGCGCGGATTCCTGCTGACACATGATCGGCGGCCGTGACCGGCGGAACGCGGGATGACCACCACGCGACGTTGACCACAGTGCTCCCGCCATGCTACGCGGGGGCCGATCAGCCCGGCAATCGGGTCCGCCCGATGAGCTGCCACGATGCCCGGATGGAGCCCGACCGTGCCGCCCGGCCGAGCGCCGAGCGGCTGCTGGGCACCGAAAGGGTGGCCCGCCGGCCGGTCGGGGCGGCGGAGTCGCAGCGCGCGAGCCGCGCGTGGTGGGACGCCGACGCCGACGACTACCTGGTCGAACACGGTGCCGACATCGGCGAGACCGACTTCGTCTGGTGCCCGGAGGGCCTGCGCGAGGTCGACGCGGGGCTGCTCGGGGACGTGGCCGGCCGGCGGGTGCTCGAGGTGGGGTGCGGATCGGCGCCGTGCGCGCGCTGGCTGGCCGCGCGGGGCGCCGCGCCGGTGGCCCTGGACCTGTCCGGCGTGATGCTGCGGCACGCCGCGGCCCTGGGCGCTTCGACCGGTCTGCCCGTCCCGCTCGTGCAGGCGGGCGCCGAGAACCTCCCGTTCGCCGATGCGGTGTTCGATCTCGCCTGCTCCGCGTTCGGCGCCGTCCCCTTCGTCGCCGACCCCGGTCGCGTGATGCGGGAGGTGGCACGGGTGCTGCGTCCCGGCGGCCGGTGGGTCTTCGCCGTGAACCACCCGATGCGGTGGATGTTCTCCGACGACCCCGGCCCGGACGGGCTCACCGTGCGCCAGTCCTACTTCGACCGGACGCCCTATCTGGAGGTCGACGCGCGGGGCGCGGCCACCTACGTCGAGCACCACCGCACCCTCGGCGACCGGATCCGCGACGTCGTCGCCGCCGGGCTCGTCCTGGAGGACCTCGTCGAGCCCGAGTGGCCCGAGGGCCGCGAGACGGTGTGGGGCCAGTGGTCGCCGCTGCGCGGGGCCCTGTTCCCCGGCACCGCGATCTTCGTGACCCGCAGGCCGGCCTGATCGCCTAGCGTTCTCGGCGTGCCGATCGATCCGAAGGACCTCCCCGGGCTCCCCGACCACCTGCGCGCCGAGCAGCTCCAGGAACGCATGGGCATCGAACTGGTCGAGCTCGGCCTCGACGCCGTCGTGGGGCGGATGCCGGTGACCGGCAACCGCCAGCCGTTCGGGCTGCTGCACGGCGGGGCGAACGCGGTGCTGGCCGAGACGCTCGGGTCGGTGCTCTCCGCGCTGCACGCCATGCCCGAGCGTTTCCCCGTCGGCCTCGAGCTCGCGTGCACCCACCACCGGGCCGCCACCGAGGGGCACGTCACCGCGACCGCCCGCCTGATCCACCTCGGCCGCAGCACGTCGACCTCGGAGATCGTGATCGTCGACGAGCAGGACCGGCGCACCTGCACGGCCCGGCTCACCTGCCTGCACCGCGACACCCGCCCGCGCGGCGACGGAGGCTGAACCGGCGCCCGAACCCGGCTTGCGTCACAGCTCGGCTACGGCGACGTCCGGTGATCTGCTCCGGGCAGGGCCGGAGGGGTTAAGGTGCGCCGACCACTCGACAGGGTGGTCACTCCTGGTGACCACACTCCTACGAGGAGATCGATGTACGTGCGACCACCCGGTCCCCTGCGCCCACCGCGCACCGCGCCGCCGGTGTCGCGGTCCTGCCGCGCCGACCGGCGGCCGGGACCGACCCGGCAGGCGGCGCGCTGGCTGCTCGGGCTGCTCGTCGTGGTGTTTGCCGGCATCGGTGCCGCCGGCACCGATGCCGGCAAACACCACGACGAGCAGCCCGAGCAGCC
>DATLGI010000229.1:0-16426 GCA_035540535.1 Pseudonocardia sp. | reverse complement strand
CCCCCGCCCGCTTGAGCAGCAGCGCCGTCGTCAGGCCGGTGATGCCGCCGCCCAGGACGAGGACGTCGAACGCCCGCTCGGCATCGGGCGGCGGAAGGGCGACCGGCTCGTCAGTGCCGGGCGCGAGCCACAGCGAGCCGGTCGCCGTCGTCGTCGAGGGCATGCCGGTCCGTACCCGGGGACCGGGCCGGACAACCCGCCGCGGGGCGGCGAGAGCGCACTCACACTCCGAATCGGTGACCGCGGCGGCCCGGATGGGCACCCCGGTAGAGAACGCACACCCCAGATCGGAAGGACGGAAACGCCACATGGCTCACGAGGCCACGCTCATCGCGCAGCTGCGCGCCCTGGAGCAGCTCACGCGCACCGAGGCGCAGATCGCGCGCATCCGCGTCGCCCAGGCCCGGACCGACGCCGTGCGGCGCGAGCTGCGCCAGAACGCGGCCAACGCCGACCGTCGCAGCGCCGAGATCCTCGAGCGGCTGCGCGCCGTCGGCGGCGTCCCCGACGTCGTCACCCCCGCGATCGGCCGCCTGCTCGCGTTCGTCAAGGGCACGGTCGAGCAGGGCCAGCGCCTCGACGAGGCGCTGCTCGGCGACCTGACGCTGGAGCACCAGCTGCTCGACCGCGCCCGTTACCTCAAGGTGCTGGCGCAGACGGCCGGCCGCAGCGACGTGGAGTCGCTCGCCGAGCGCCTGATCACCGCGCACTCCGCGACGGTCGACTGGCTCACCACGGTGCTCGCCGAGCTCGCGCTCGGGGGCCCGCCCGCGCTGAGCCCGACCCCGCTGCAGGTGATCGCCGGCGGTGTCACCCGGGTCGCGGCCCTGCCCACCCGGTTCGCCGTGGAGGGCGTCAACACGGTGCTGCACCGGGTCCGGCGCACCGGCGAGGACGTCCGCGACGCCGCCGTGCACTACGCGGGCCAGGCGGCCCGGTTCGGCTCGGAGACCCGCGAGGTCGCCGCCGCCGGCCGCGACGCCGCGCTGCGGCGCGCCGAGGGCGTCGCCCGCCGGGAGGGCGCCGGCGAGACGGCGCAGCGGGTGCACGAGGCCCGTCGCGACCTCGGCGCCCTGCGTGCCGAGGAGCTGCCGGTGAAAAACTACGAGACCCTCACGGCCCAGCAGGCCATCGCCGCGATCCGCGAGCTGACCGAGCCCGACGACCTCACGGCCATGATCGCCTACGAGGAGGCCAACAAGAACCGGGCGGGCGTCGTCTCGGCAGCCCAGACCCGCCACGCCGCGCTGGCCAAGGAGGCCGCGGGCGTCAGCTGACACCTCGCCGGACGGCACCTTCCGCGCAGCTCCGCCGCGCGGGGGTGCCGTCCGGCCGGGTGCGACGTGTTTGAGCCGATCGGGGCAGGGCATCTTGTCGCGTGATGCTGCTGCGCGCGCCCGGCGTGTACCGGGCCCAGAGCGATACCGAACTCCTCGCCCGGGTCCTGGACGACGAGCGCCTCGCCGCCGGGCGCACCGTTCTCGACGTCTGCACCGGCAGCGGCGCCCTCGCGCTCGCCGCCGCGCGGGCCGGCGCGGCCGAGGTGACCGCGGTGGACCTGTCCCTGCGCTCGGTGGCCACGGCCTGGCTCAACGGTCGGGTGCACCGGGCGCCGGTGGCGGTCCGCCGGGGCGACCTGTTCGCACCGGTCGCGGAGCGGCGCTTCGGCCTCGTCGTGGCGAACCCGCCCTACGTCCCCGCGGCGACGGCGCGGCTTCCCCGGCACACTCGGGCCAGGTGCTGGGACGCCGGGCTCGACGGCCGGGTCCTGATCGACCGCATCTGCGCCGGCGCCGCCGGCGTGCTGGCCGAGGACGGGGAGCTCGTGATGGTGCATTCCGGACTGTGCGGTACGGAGGCCACGCTCGCGGCGATGGCCGCGGGCGGGCTGGAGCCGCGGATCGTCGCGAAGGCCGAGACCCCATTCGGGCCGGTGCTGCGCGCGCGGGTGGACATGCTGCTGGCCCGCGGGCTCATCGTCCCGGGTCAGGACGTCGAGGAGCTGGTCGTCGTGGCGGGCCGTCGTGCCTGCTGACCGGCGTCGCCGCGTCGTCGTCACCGGTGACGGGCCGGTGCTGGTGTCCGGGCCCGTCGAGGTGGAGCTGCCGGACGGGAGCCGGGTGCGCTCGGACCGGCCGGTCACCGCCCTGTGCGTGTGCGGGCGCACGCGGCGCCGCCCGTTCTGCGACACCAGCCACCGGCAGCGGGTGCGCACCCGCGACGCCGGGAAGGAGCAGGCATGACGAGCGCGCTCGCCGCGGTTCCGCCCGGCCCCGCCCCGGTCGGGCCGCCGCTGCCGCGGCCCCGCGGGCCGATCTCCGCCGCCGTGCTGGCCGCCCTGCCCGCCGGCCCCCCCACGGGGGTGGACCCGCGCGGCGCCGATCCCTACGGGGACGACGTGCAGCTCGCCCTGTACTGCCTCTACGAGCTGCACTACCGCGGCTTCGCCGGCGTCCCCGACGACCGGGAGTGGGATCCCGCGCTGCTCGCCGTCCGCCGCGACCTCGAGGCGGTGTTCCTCGCCGCCCTGCGCGCCGACACCGAACCCTCCGACGACGTTCCCGCGGAGATCGACGCGATGCTGGTGGAGCCGGTCGACGCGTGGGGGGTCAGCCACCACCTGCGTCGCGACGGGGAGCGCTGGCAGCTGCGCGAGTACGTCGCGCTGCGCTCGCTCTACCACCTCAAGGAGGGTGACCCGCAGGCGTTCGTCATCGCCCGGCTCGACGGCGCGGCGAAGGCCGGGATGGTCACCGTCGAGCACGACGAGTACGGCGCCGGCGACCCGGAGCGGCTGCACGCGCACCTGTTCGCCACCATGATGCGCGAGCTCGACCTGGACACCCGCTACGGCGCCTACCTCGACCTCGCGCCCGCCCGGGCGCTCGCCGAGGTGAACCTGATGTCCGTCTGCGGGCTGCACCGTGCCCTGCGCGGGGCGCTGGTGGGGCAGTTCGCGACGGTGGAGCTCACGTCGTCGCCGGGCGCGGACCGGCTGGTCAAGGCGGTGCGCCGGCTCGGCGGCGGTCCTGCCGCGACGGCGTTCTACGACGAGCACGTCGAGGCCGACGCGGTGCACGAGCAGGTGGTGCGTCGCGACGTGCTCGCTCCGCTGCTCGCGCAGGAGCCGGCGCTGGCCACCGACGTCGTGTTCGGGATGCGGGCCAGCACGCTGCTCGCCGACCGGCTCGGCGACCACCTGCTCGAGCACTGGGCGGCCGGCCGCACCGCCCTGCGCCGACCGCTGCCCTGACACCCCCGGAGGTCCCGTGCCCGCCCTGCCCCGACTCCTCGGCCTGCTCACCGCGGCCTACGGCCTGCTGATCACCGTGCACCCGAGGTCCCTGGCCCGCCCGTGCGGGCTCACCGACGCCCGCGACGAGGTCTCGCCCGCCGTCCGGGTGCTCGTCGGCGGGATCGGCGTGCGGGACGCCGCGATCGGCGGCGCCATGCTGCTCGCCCCGCGCGGCCCGGCGCTGCGGGCGGCGGTGGCGGCCCGGGTCGTGGCCGATGCGTCGGACGCGGTGGTGTTCGGGACCGGCCTGCCCGAACGGGACCGGCGCCTGCGGATCGCCGGGTTCGCGCTGGGCTGGGCGGCGCTGTGCGCGCTCAGCGGTCGGTGGACGGGGTAGGCTCGGCGCAGCCCGGGGGGCGCAGGGCGCGTACGGCCGCCTCGCGATCCGGCCGACACGGGGCGTAGGCGCCGAGCCCGCAGATGCGCACGATCGTCTCGATCTCCGGGCTGGTGACGACGGCGAGCCGGCCACTCGCGCCGCCGACCGCCGCGTCGATCAGCACGCGGATGCCTGCCGACGCCAGGAAGGTCACGCCGGACAGGTCGACGACGACCTCCCGGCCGCGGGTGGCGGCGCGGGCGAGCTGCGCGGCGAACTCGTCGGCGTTGCTGATGTCGATCTCACCGGTGACCGCGCAGACCACCGCGCCACCCGAGGTGCCGCTCACGGCGAAGCTCGACAGCTCGTCCGCCTCTCCTCGCGACAACGCTGTTCTCCTCCTGTCGACCCGGCGATCCCGACGGTACCGCCTGGATCGTCGGGCGCGCGTCGAGCACCCACGCGTCGAGCTCGAGCGGCGTCAGGAGGGCTCGTCGACCAGGTGGCCCAGGCCGGTGAGGGCGAGCACGTGCCGGCTGACGGACCCGGCCGGGGCCAGGATCCGCGGTGGCGCGGGCAGCGCCGCGAGCTCGTGCAGCAGCCGCACCCCTGCGCTGGCGAGGATCGTGACGCCGGCCAGGTCGAGCACGGCGGGCACGGTGCCACCGGCCGTGCCCTGCGCGAGGGCCTGGCGCAGCGTGCCCACGGTGCCCTCGTCCACCGGACCGCGCACCACCAGCACGCCGCGGGCGCCGGGCCGCTCGACGGTGGTCAGGTCCGGGTGGGCCACGGCGCCGAGGCGGCGCACCGGGGCCGCCGCGCCCACCGCCACGGGATGGGCGAGCGGGCAGACGACGGTGACGGTGGTGCCGCCGGAGCCGGTGGCGATGTCGACCGAGTCCGACAGGTCGCGCGCCACCGCCAGGCCGAACCCGCCCGCGCGCCCGGTCCGGCCCGGCACCGGCGGCCGCCAGCGCCCCGTGTCGGCGACCGTCACCCGCGCCCCGCCGCGCCCGTCGAGCGCTGCGTGCAGCCGGACACGGCCGGGCGCGCCGTCCCGGTACGCGTGCTGCACGGCGTTGCTGACCAGCTCGGAGACGACCAGCGGCACGGCGGTGTGGCCGTCGGCGGTGACGTCGAGGGCCCCGAGCCAGTCGGTCAGGATCGACCGCAGGCCGGCCAGCTCGCCGGCTTCGGCGGGGATCTCCGCGGTCACCGGCGGCACGGGGGCGACGCGCCGGGTGGCCGCGACGACCGCGACGTCGTCGGTGAGCCCCCCGCCGGGCAGCGCGTCGAGCACGGCGTCGCACAGCCGTTCGGGGTCCGGGCCGGTGGCTGCGGCGGCGCGGCCGATCCTGGCGATCCCGTCGGCGAGCGGGCAGCCGGGCCGCTCCACCAACCCGTCGGTGTAGAGCAGCAGGCTCTGGCCCGGCGCCAGCCGGGCGCCGCGCACGGCGTGCGGGCCCGCTCCGATGCCGAGCGGGCCGCCGCCGGTCGGCGGGAGCGGGCGCGCCCGGCCGAGGCCGCACAGCAGCGGCGGCGGGTGCCCGCACGCGGTGTAGACGACCTCGCCGGTCGCCGGGTCGAGCAACGCGGCGGCGACGGTCGCCGCGCGGGTGCGGCGGTCGCGGGCGGCGTGCCCGTCGAGCGCGGCGACGGCGGCGGCGAGCGCCGTGCCCGCGTCCCGCCGCCCGAACCGGTGCCCGGGCCGCGCGGGGTCGGCGAGCAGTCCGGCGCGCAGCACCGCCCGCAGCTCGGCCATCGCGGCCACCGCCGCGGGACCGTGCCCGACGACGTCGCCGGCCACCAGCGCCACCAGCCCCCCGTCGGTGACGGCTGCGTCGAACCAGTCCCCGCCGCCGCGGGTGACGGCGTGCGCGAGCCCGTACCGCGCCGCGAGCCGCACGTGCGGCAGCACCGGCAGCGTGGTGGGCAGGATCCGGCGCTGCAGCGCGAGCACGGCCTCCCGCTCCACGTGCTGAGCGGAATCCGGACGTTCCGGTGCCGCGGATCGAAGGGATACCGGCGCCGGGGCGTCCCTGAATGGTGGTCCGTCGGGCACCACGGGAGAACCTCCGCTCGGCTCGGTCACGGTCAGTAGTACTGGCTACCGTGAGTAGCAGTTGGCGTGCGCACGTTTAGCCACGGCCTCGGCGGCGACATCTTCCCCGTGCCGATCCCCACCGGCACGACGGCCCCACCCGCCGCGGTGCTCTTCGACCGCGACGGGACGCTGGTGGTCGACGTGCCCTACAACGCCGACCCGGAGCAGGTGCGCCCCGTCGCCACCGCCCGGGCCGCACTGGACCTGCTCCGCGGCGCCGGGATACCCGTAGGAGTCGTGACCAACCAGTCCGGCATCGCTCGCGGACTGATCCCGCCCGCCGCGGCTCTCGCCGTCAACGCCCGGGTGAACGCGCTGCTCGGGCCCTTCGCCGTGTGGTGCATGTGCCCGCACGGCCCCGACGACGGCTGCGCCTGCCGCAAGCCGCGCCCCGGGATGGTGCTCGAGGCCGCCGAACGGCTCGGGGTCGACCCGCGCGACGTCGCCGTGGTGGGCGACATCGGCGCGGACCTCGCCGCCGCCGAGGCCGCCGGTGCGCGGTCGGTGCTGGTGCCGACGCCGGTGACCCGGGCCGAGGAGGTGCGGGCGGCCCCGGTGGTCCGGCCCGACCTGCTCGCCGCCGTGCGGTACCTGCTGGGCCGGCCGGGCCCGGCCGTCGGGGAGCCCGCCCCGGCCGGGGGAGGGTGGTCGGCCGATCCCGGTCGTCCGGATCCGGCGACCGCGGGACCGGCCCGGTGACCCGGCAGGTGCTCGTCGTCCGGCTCGACGGCGCCGGCGACGTGCTGCTGGCCGGCCCGGCAGTGCGCGCGGTGGCGGCCGCTCCCGGCACGGCGGTCACGATGCTCTGCGGTCCCGCGGGCACGGCCGCCGCCCGGCTGCTGCCCGGCGTGCGCGACGTGCTCACCTGGTCAGCGCCCTGGGTGCTCGCCGACCCGCCCGCGGTGGACCCGGCCGCCGTCGCCGCGTTGGTGGCCGACCTCGCCGCCCGGCGGTTCACCGAGGCGGTCGTGCTGACCTCGTTCCACCAGTCGCCGCTGCCGACCGCCCTGCTGCTGCGGCTGGCCGGCGTGCCCCGGATCACCGGGGCCTCGGTTGACTACCCCGGGGCGCTGCTCGACGTGCGCGTCCGGCCCGGCGACGGGCCCGGCGACACGTTGCCGGACGATCTCCCCGAGCCCGAGCGGGCGCTCGCCGTCGCGGCGGCGGCCGGCTACCCGCTGCCCGACGGCGACGACGGGCGCCTGGCCGTCATCCCGCTGCCGCCCGCGCCGGCGCTCACGCCCCCTCGGTCCGGTCCCCGCCCGCTCACGCCCGACGGCACGTCGGGCGGGCCCGGGGCGGCCGGGGTGCCCGGCGGTGACCCCGGGCGGCCGTACGTCGTCGTGCACCCCGGTGCCGCGGCACCGGCCCGGCGGTGGCCGGCGGGGCACCACGCGCGGGCCGTGGAACTGCTGGCCGGGGCCGGGTGGCAGGTCGTCGTCACCGGCGGGCCGGACGAGCGCACCCTCACCGCCGCCGTCGCGGGTGACGTCGGGCTCGACCTCGGCGGGCGTACCTCGCTCGCCGAGCTGGGCGCGGTGCTGGCCGGGGCGTCGGCGGTGGTGGTCGGCAACACCGCGGCGGCACACCTGTCCGCTGCGGTGGGGACGCCGGTGGTGTCGCTGTTCGCGCCCGTCGTCCCGGCGGTGCGCTGGGGGCCGTACCGGGTGCCGCACGTCCTGCTCGGCGACGCCGGTGCCGCCTGCCGCGACACCCGGGCCCGGGAGTGCCCGGTGCCCGGCCACCCCTGCCTGGCCGCGGTGCGGCCCGAGGACGTGGCGGCCGCGGTGCACCGGCTCGCCGGGTCGCCGCACCCGATCTGGGGGGCGTCGGCGTGAACATCGTGGTCTGGCACGTCCACGGCTCGTGGACGACGGCGTTCGTCCAGGGCCCGCACCGCTACCTGCTGCCCACGCTGCCCGACGGCAGCGGCGGGCGGCCGGCCGCGTGGGAGTGGCCGGCGTCCGCGGTCGAGGTGCCGGTGGCGCGGCTGCACGAGGAACCGGTGGACCTCGTCGTCCTGCAACGCCCCGAGGAGCTCGGCCTCGCCGCGGAGTACCTCGGCCGGGTACCCGGCCGCGACGTCCCGGCGGTGTACCTGGAGCACAACACCCCGCGTGGCCCCGCGGTGCAGACCCGCCACCCGGTGGCCGACCGGGACGACCTGCTGCTCGTGCACGTCACGCACTTCAACGCACTGGCCTGGGACGCGGGCAGGACGGCGGCGACCGTGATCGAGCACGGCGTCGTGGACCCCGGCGAGCGGTACACCGGGGAGCTCGCCGCCGCGGCCGTGGTGGTGAACGAGCCGCTGCGCCGGGGCCGGATCACCGGGACCGACCTGCTGCCCGCGTTCGCGGCGGCGGCGCCGCTCGACGTGTTCGGGATGGCCACGGACGGTGTCGGGGAGGCGCTGGGTGATCCGGATCGGATCCGCGGGCGCGGGGACCTCCCGCAGTACCGGATGCACGCCGAGATGGCCCGGCGGAGGGTGTACCTGCATCCCATCCGGTGGACATCACTCGGGCTCGCGCTTGTCGAGGCCATGCACCTGGGTATGCCGGTGGTGGCACTGGCCACGACCGAGGCGGTGGAGGCCGTGCCCCCCGGCACCGGGGTGTGCGGAACGGATCCGCAACGGCTGGCCCGCGCGCTGCGCGAGCTGGTCGCCGACCCGGACCGGGCCCGCGAGTTGGGGGCCGCGGCACGCGCCCACGCGCTGCGCCGCTACGGGCTGTCGCGTTTCCTGGACGACTGGGAGGCCGCGCTGGCACGGGCGGTTCTCGATCACGACGCACGACGGCGGGCCGTCCGACCGGCCGGCCGGCCATGACCGTCGAGGTGATGAGGAGGTGAGACCGTTGCGGATCGCCATGGTGTCCGAGCACGCGAGCCCGCTGGCAGCGCCCGGCGGGCCGGACTCGGGCGGGCAGAACGTGCACGTCGCCGAGCTGAGCCGGGCGCTGGCCGCGGCCGGGCACGACGTGACGGTGTGGACCCGCCGGGACGCGCCGGACCTGCCCGCCGCGGTGCCGTTCGCACCCGGGGTCGAGGTCCGGCACGTCGAGATGGGTCCGCCCACGACGCTGCCCAAGGACCGGCTGGTGACGCACGTGCCGCAGCTGGCGACGGGGCTGGAGGAGGCGTGGTCGCAGGACCCGCCGGACGTCGTGCACGCGCATTTCTGGATGTCCGGGCTCGCCGCCGTGGCCGCGGCCCGGCACCCGGGGGTGCCGGTGGTGCAGACCTTCCACGCGCTGGGTCACGTCAAGCGGCGCCACCAGGGCGCGGCCGACACGAGCCCGCAGGGCCGGGTCTCGGCGGAGCGGGTGATCGCGGGGCGCGTCGACCGGATCGTCGCGACGTGCAGCGACGAGGTGTTCGAGCTGACCCGGCTGGGCACCCGGCGCAACCGGATCTCGGTGGTGCCGTGCGGCGTCGACGTCGAGCAGTTCTCCCCGCAGGGGCCGGTGCTCGAGCGGACCGACCGGCCGCGGCTGGTCTCGATCGGCCGCCTGGTGCGGCGCAAGGGCGTCGACGAGACCGTCGAGGCGCTGCGCCGGGTGCCGGGGGCGGAGCTGCTGGTGGCCGGAGGACCGGCGGACCCCGCGGATCTGGAGACCGACGAGGACGTGCGCCGGCTGCGGGTCGCGGCCGAGGGCGCCGGCGTGGCGGACCGGGTCCGCTTCCTCGGCTCCGTCGCCCGCGCGGATGTTCCGGCGCTGCTGCGCTCGGCGGACGCCGTGGTGTGCGTGCCCTGGTACGAGCCGTTCGGGATGGTGCCGCTGGAGGCGATGGCCTGCGGGCGCCCGGTGGTCGCCAGCGCCGTCGGCGGGCTCGTCGACACGGTGGTCGACCAGGTCACGGGGTTGCACGTGCCGCCGAAGCGGACCGACCGGCTCGCCGTCGCGCTGCGCGAGCTGCTCGGTCAGCAGGCGATGCGCGAGGCGTTCGGCGTCGCCGGGCGGGACCGGGCGATCGCCCGGTACGGCTGGGACCGGGTCGCCGCCGCGACTGCGCAGGTGTACGCCGACGTGCTCGACCGGCGGGCGTCGGCCCGCGAGGTGGAGGAGGACGCCGAGCGCGCCGGCGCGACCGCCGGGGGCCGGCGGTGAGCCGCCGCGCGGTGCCGTCCCCGATCGCGGCGCTCGACGCGCACGTCGACCGGCTCGCCGCCGCGCTGCCGGCGCTGCACGCCGCCGCCCCGACGCTCGCGTCCTGGGGTGAGCGGCTCGCGGAGCGGCTCGGCGCGGGCGCGCGCCTGCTCGTGGCCGGCAACGGGGGCAGCGCCGCCGAGGCGCAGCACCTCACCGCGGAGCTGGTCGGGCGGTTCGACCGCGACCGTGCGCCGATGTCGGCGATCGCGCTGCACGCGGAGACGTCGAGCCTCACCGCGGTCGGCAACGACTACGGCTTCACGGAGGTCTTCGCCCGCCAGGTGCGCGCGCACGCCCGTCCCGGCGACGTCGTCCTGCTGATCTCGACGAGCGGGTGCAGCGAGAACCTGCTGCGGGCCGTGGACGCGGCCGACCGGTGCGCGGCGCAGGCGTGGGCACTCACCGGGCCCGGGCCCAACCCGCTGTCCGTGCGCTGCGCCGAGGCGGTGTGCCTGCCCGGCGACACCGCGACGGTGCAGGAAGCGCACCTGACCGCGGTGCACATGGTCTGCCGGGCCGTTGAGGCCGGGATCGTCGCGCTGCCCGGGCGGGGACGCCCCGCCGCCGCGGCCCCGCCGACCGCCCCCGCCGGCGCCTTGCCGCGAGTCGCGTCCTGAGCGCCCCGACCCGATCCCCGAGGAGATGGTGATGACGACCACCGCACCGGTCCCGACCCCCACCTCGGCCCCGACCCGGCTCGGCACGGTGCTCGTCACCGGCGCCGCGTCCGGGCTCGGCCGGGCCGTGGCGCTCGCCGTCGCCGGGGTGGGCGGCACGCCCGTGCTGCTCGACCGGGTCGATCCCGGCGCCGACCCCGTGCTCGCGGACGCGCCGCTGGCCCTGGCCGACCTCGCCGACCCCCGCGGCGCCGAGCGGGCGGTCGCCGAGCTGGCGGAGCGCGCGGGCGGCCTGGACGCCGTGGTCACGGCGGCCGGCACCGACGCCTGCGGGCGCCTCGACGCGGTGGCTGCGCAGGACTGGGACCGCGTCGTCGCGGTCAACCTGATCGGCACGGCAGCCGTGATCCGCGGCGCGCTGCCGTACCTGCGGCGCAGTCGGGGCAGGATCGTCACGGTCGCCTCGACGCTCGGGCTGCGGGCGCTGTCGGACGCCAGCGCGTACTGCGCGTCGAAGTTCGGGGTGATCGGGATGTCCCGGGCGCTGGCCGTCGAGCTGGCCGGCGAGGTGGGGCTGACCACGTTGATCCCGGGTGGCATGGACACCGCCTTCTTCGACGGCCGCCCGGAGCAGTACCGGCCCGGTCCGGACGCCAAGCTGAACGCGCCCTCCGACGTCGCCGAGGCGGTGCTGTTCGCGCTCACCCGGCCACCGGGGTGCGAGGTCCGCGAGATGGTGGTCTGCCAGTCCACCGAGCCGTCGTGGCCGTGAGCCGCCCTGGGCGGCACCCGGGCGCTGACCGCGGCGCACCGCTGCGCGCCGCCGAGCTGCACCGCGTGCTCGTCGTGCGCGCCGACAACCTCGGCGACGTCGTCATGGCCACGCCGGTACTGGGGGCGCTGCGCGAGTTCGCGCCGCACGCCCGCATCGACCTGCTCGCCTCGCCGGCCGGGTCGGCGGTGGCTCCGATGATCCCGGAGCTCGACGGTGTGCTGACCGTGTCGCCGAGCTGGCAGCAGCTGGGCGGGAGCGCGACGGGGGACGCCGAGCGCGAGCTGGTGGAGCGGGTCCGGACCCGGCGGTACGACGCGATGATCGTGCTGACGTCGTTCTCCCAGTCGCCGTGGCCGGTCGCGCACGTGGGGCTGCTGGCCGGCGTGCCGGTGCGGGCGGTGCACTCGAGCGAGTTCGGCGGGGCGGTCGCCACGCACTGGGTCACCCCGCCCGCGGACACCACGCACCAGGTGGACCGCGGCCTGCACCTGCTGGCCGCGCTCGGGATCCCGGACCGCGGGCGGGCGCCGCGGCTGCGCATCCCCGACGCCGACGACCGGGCCGGCGCCGCGCTGCTCGGCGACCTCGCGCGCGCCCCGTTCGCCGTGCTGGTACCCGGCGCCTCGTGCGCCACCCGGCGCTACCCGGCGGCCCGGTTCGGTGCCGCCGCAGCGGCGATCGCCGCGGCGGGACTGCCGGTGCGGGTCGCCGGGCCGGCGGCGGAGGAGGCGCTGGTGGCGGAGGTGGTCGCGACCGCGCGGAGCGCAGGCGGAGCGCGCATCGGCGCCGCGCGGAGCGCAGGCGGAGCGCGCATCGACGCCGCGCGGAGCGCAGGCGGAGCGCGCATCGACGCCTCCGGCCGTCCGGACGTCGCGGCACTGCCACCGACCACCGTGCCGCGCTTCGCCGCGGTCGTCCGCCGCGCCACCGTCGTCGTCACCAACAACTCCGGCGGGATGCACCTCGCCGACGCGCTGGGCACGCCGGTCGCCGTCGCGTGGGCGGGCACCGAGCGCCCAGGCGACATGAACCCGCGGGCCGTGCCCGCCGCGCTCCTCGGCGCGCCGGTGCCGTGCTCGCCGTGCCGCCTGCTGACCTGCCCGTACGGGCACGAGTGCCTCGACGTCGAACCCGAGGCCCTCGCCGCCGCCGCCTGCCGCCTCGCGCGCGGACCGGAAGGAGAGGAGGAACCGTGGCCGCCGATCCCGTCGCAGGTCACCCGGGGACCGGCCCTGACGCCGTCCGGGTCGTGACCCCGCAGGTGGTGCCGGCCGCGCTGGCCGGCGACGTCGCCGAGCGCCGTCCCCGCGTCGTCGTGCTCGGCGACGCGCTGCTCGACGGCTGGCTCACCGGCCCGGCGCGCCGGCTCGGCCGCGACGCGCCGGTGCCGGTGGTCGACGTCGCGAGCAGCACCACCGAGCCGGGGGGTGCGGCCAACGTCGCCGCGAACCTGGCCGCGCTGGGAGCCGAGGTCGAGCTGGTCTCGGTCTTCGGCGACGACCCGGACGGGCTGACACTGCGCCGCGCCCTGCACGAGCACGGGGTGCGGGTGAACCGTTCGGTGATCGAGCTGGAGCGTCCGACACCGGCGAAGCGGCGCCTGGTGGCGCACGGTCAGGTGCTCGCCCGCTACGACAGCACCCCGGTCACGCCGCTTCGCCGCAGCACCGAGCACGCCGTCGCCGCGGCGGTCACGCAGGCCTGCGCGGGCGCCGACGCGGTGCTCGTCGCCGACTACGGGCTCGGCGTGCTCACCGACCGGGTCCGGCGCCGCCTGGCGGGGCTGCGCCGGCGGATCCCGTTGCTGGTCGTCGACGCGCACGACCTGGCCCCGTGGGGAGCGCTGCGCCCGGACGCGGTGACCCCCAACGTCGCCGAGGCCGCCGCGCTGCTCGGCGTCCCCGTGCCCGACGCCGAGCGCGCCGGCTGGGGGCTGCGCCACCGCCGCGCGCTCACCGAGCGGGCGGGCGGGGACGTGCTGCTGACCCTCGACGTCGACGGCGCGCTGCACCTGCCCGCCACCGGTCCCGTCCGCGCCGTCGCCGCGGACCGGGCGCAGCCCGATGCCCTGGCCTGCGGCGCGGGGGACACGTTCACGGCGGCGTGGACGGCGGCCACCGCCGCCGGGCTGGCCGCCCCGGAGGCGCTCGCGCTCGCGCAGGCGGCCGCGGACGTCGTCGTCGCACGGCCGCATACGGCGGTGTGCAGCACCGCGGCGCTCACCGCGCGCCTGGCCGCCGCGGACCGGGGCACCGTCCTGGACCACCGCGACCTGCTCACCGCGCTCGCCGAGCACCGCCGGGCCGGGCACCGCGTCGTGTTCACCAACGGCTGCTTCGACGTGCTGCACCGTGGCCACGTCGCCTACCTGCGCCAGGCCCGCGCGCTCGGCGACGTGCTCGTCGTCGCGTTGAACTCCGACGAGAGCGTGTCGCGGCTCAAGGGCCCGCAGCGGCCGGTGAACCCGCTGACCGACCGGGCGGGGGTCGTCGGCGCGCTCGCCGGCGTGGACCTCGTCACGGCGTTCGCCGAGGACACGCCGGTGGACCTGCTGGAGGCCGTCCGCCCGGACGTCTACGCCAAGGGCGGGGACTACACGCCCCAGATGCTGCCGGAGACGCCGGTCGTCGAGCGGCTCGGCGGGCAGGTGCGGGTGCTGGACTACCTCTCCGACCACTCGACGACGGCGATCGTCGCCCGGATCCAGGAGGCGCCCCGGTGAACGAGCGTTCGCCGGGCATGGACGTCCTGGTCCCCACCCGGAACCGCCCCGCGGAGCTGGCCACGACGCTGGCCGGGCTGGCTGCGCAGGACCACCCGTTCGACGTGCGGGTGAGCGACCAGTCCGACGGCCCGGCGTCCTACGAGCACACGGCCGCGCGGGCGATGCTGCGCGTGCTGGAGGCGGGGGGCCGGCGGGTGAGCGCAGGCCGGCACCTGCCCCGGCGCGGGCTCGCCGAGCACCGCGCCGCGCTGCTGGCCGCGTCGAACGCCCGCTACGTGCTGTTCTGCGACGACGACGTGTGGCTGGCGCCGGGCACGGTCGCGCGGCTGCACGAGGCGATCGTCGAGCTGGGCTGCGGGCTCGTCGGGGCCGCGGTGCAGGGCCTGTCCTACCTCGACGACCACCGCCCGCGCGAGCTCGCGCCCTTCGAGCGGTGGTCCGGGCGGCCCGAGCCGGAGCGGGTGGAGCCGGGGACCCCCGCCTGGGACCGGTGGACGCTGCACAACGCGGCGAACCCGGTGCACCTCGCGCAGGAGCACCTGCGGCCCGGCGAGCGCTGGGTGCCCTACAAGATCGCGTGGGTCGGTGGGTGCGTGCTCTACGACCGCCGGGTGCTCGACGACGTCGGCGGCTTCGACTTCTGGCGCGAGCTGCCCGCCACCCACTGCGGGGAGGACGTGCTGGTGCAGCAGCGGGTGCTGGCCCGCGCGGGCGGGGCGGGGATCCTGCCGTCCGGGGCGGTGCACCTGGAGTCGCCGACCACGGTGCCGGACCGGTCGGTGCAGGCGCGCGACGTGGTGGCCGGTCGTGAGGTCGTGGCGGGCCGGGGGGCGTCGTGAGCGGGGAGCTGGTCGTCGTCGGGGACGTGCTGCTCGACGTGGACGTGCACGGGCGCGTCGACCGGCTCTGCCCGGACGCGCCGGCGCCGGTCCTCGACGTCGAGCGGGAGCTGGCGCGCCCCGGGGGCGCCGGGCTCGCGGCGGTGTTGGCCGGGACGGGGCGGCGGGCCGTGCTGGTCACCGCGCTGGCCGACGACGCCGCCGGGTACCGGCTGCAGTTGCTGCTCGGCGGTAGCGTCGAGCTGGTCGCCGGGCCGGCGGCGGGAGGTACCTGCGTGAAGACCCGGTTCCGGGTGGACGGGCGCTCGCTGTTGCGGGCCGACCACGGCAGCGGGCGGCCCGCTTCCGGGTTCGCCGCGGCGAGCGGGGCGGCGGTGCGCCGGGCACTGGCGGGCGCGGCCGCGGTCCTCGTCTCGGACTACGGGCGCGGGGTCACCGGGCTGCCGGTGGTGCGCAAGGCCGTGGCCGCGGCCGTCCGCCGCGGGGTACCGGTGGTGTGGGACCCGCACCCGTCCGGCTCGGACCCGGTGCCCGGGGTGACGGTGGTGACCCCCAACCTCGCCGAGGCCCACCGCGTCGCCGGCCCGGCCCCGGAGCCCTCTGCGGCGGGTGCCGCCGCCGTCCCTTCGCGACGGACGGCACCGTCGATGCGGCGCGAGTGCCGTTCCGAGCTCCCCGGCGCCGCGGGCGGCGCGCCCGCGGAAGCCGCGCTGGCGGCGGCGCTGGCCCGGCAGTGGGCGGTGGGCACCGTGGCGGTCACCCTCGGCGCGCGCGGAGCGGTCGTCGCGGAAGCGGACGGGCGGTGGTCCAGCGCCCCGGTCGGCGAACCCGCGGAGGGCGACCCGTGCGGCGCGGGCGACGCGTTCGCCGCGCATCTCACCGCCGCCCTCGCCGCGGGCACGCCGCTGCACGACGCCGTCGCGGCAGCCGTCGTCGCTGCGTCCGGCTTCGTCGCGGGGGGTGGTGCGGGGGCGTTGCGCTTCGCGGGCGCGGGCTGGGAGCACCCCGCCCTGTCGACGGCCACCGGTGTCGCCGTCGGGTAGCCCGGGTCGGAGGTGTGGTGGCGGGCGGTCCACCCGGCGTCTCAGGGGGTGGGAGCCGCAGCCGCGGGCCGGGTCACCAGGTCGGCCGCCGCGAGCACGTCGTCGACCGTGACCGCGAGCAGAGCGGGGTCGGGGTCGGCGGCGAAGGGGTCGCCGCGGCGGGCGGCGGGCGCGGTCAGGGTGACGTGCGGGCCGCCCGCGGGCGGGCCCCACTGCTCGGGGCCGACCGGCCCGAACAGCACCACCGACGGCACGGCGAACGCCGACGCGAGGTGTGCGATCCCCGTGTCACCGCAGACCGCGAGACCTGCGCGGGCGACGAGCGCGACGAGCGCGGCGATGTCGGTGTCGCCGGCCAGCACGTGCTGCTCGGGCAGCCCGCCCGCCCGCGCGACCTCCACCGCGAGCGCCCGCTCCGTCGCCGTCCCCGTCAGCAGCACCCGCCGGCCGGCGCGGGTCAGCGCCCGCACGACCTCGCCGAACCGACGCGCCGGCCACCGCTTGGAGCCGTACTGCGCTCCGGGGTGCACCAGCACCGGGCGCTCGCGCCCG
>DATLGI010000228.1:0-18219 GCA_035540535.1 Pseudonocardia sp. | reverse complement strand
GCCGCACACAGGCCGGCCCCGCCGCACACAGGCCGCGGCTGGTGTTCGGCCGCCGGCGCAGGTGTGCGGGCGCGCCCGGCGCACGGCCGGTGGAGCGGGTCGGGGCCGCCCGGCACACTGGTCGCGATGAGCACCACCGCGCCCCGCCTGCTCCAGGTCCGCCGCGCCGTCCGCGTGACCCCGCGTATGGTCCGGGTGACCCTGGCCGGTGACGAGCTCGCGGGCTTCCCCGGCGACGGCCCGGACCGGCGGATCAAGATGTTCTTCCCCGTCGCCGGGCAGGTCCGGCCCGCGGTGCCTCGGGCCACCTCCGCCGGGCCGTTGTGGCCCCCAGGCGAGCCCCGCCCGGTGATCCGCACGTACACCGTCCGCCGGTTCGACCCGAAAGCCGGCGAGCTCGACGTCGACTTCGTCCTGCACGCCGGGCACGGGCCGGCCGCCGCCTGGGCCCGCGAGGTCCGCCCCGGCTCCTGGGTCGGGGTGTCCGAGCCCGGCGGCCGGTACGAGCCGGACCCCGGCGCCGAATTCCACGTCGTCATCGGCGACGAGACGGCGTTGCCCGCCGTCGCCACCGTGCTGGAGGTGCTGCCCCGCGAGGTGCCGGCGCTGGCGTTCCTCGAGGTCGCGGAGGCCGGAGAGGAGCAGGAGCTGCCGGGCCGCGCCACCGTGCGCTGGGTGCACCGGAACGGGCGCCCCGCCGGAGCCCCGCTGTCGGAGGCCGTGCGGGCCGCGGAGTTCCCGCAGGGCCGCGGCCAGGTGTGGCTGTCGGGCGAGTCCGGGTGCGTCCGCGACGTGCGCCGACACCTGCTCGACGAGCGCGGCCTGGACCGGCGGTCGGTGTACGCCACCGGCTACTGGCGCGCCCGCTGAGGGTTCGAGCCGTGCCCGAACGCGAACTCGCCGTGCCGTGCCCTACAGGCCCAGCGCCCGCGGCCGTCGCCGCAGTCACGCGGACCCGCCCCGCGTTGTGGCGAGTCCGGGGCTGCTCCGGTTCACGACCCCACGGTCGCCCGACGATCTCCCGGGGGGTGCCGGACGTGCAGGGGGTAGCTCGACGGCGGCCGCCGGGTACCGGCCGGACGCCTGTGACTGACCTCACAGGGTAGACCCTGCGTCACCGGAGCGTCACCGCTCTCCCTCGGCAGGGGGCGTCCGAGGACCGTCGACGTCGTCCATCACGGCCCGTAGATCCGTCGTCACCCTTTGTGGTGATCGTTCGGGGCCGCATGCCCCAACCGGGTCGCCGGAGCGCGTCCGGGCTCGCCCTACGGTTCGCGGTGGCGGCAGGACGGTCGCCGGCGCACGCCCTCGATGTGGAGACACGCATGACGACACCGAAGCAGCGGGACATCGGCACGCTCGACGAGCGGTCGATCCGCAAGATCGCGGGCCTGAGCCTGGTCGGGGCCAGCGTCGAATGGTTCGACTTCTTCCTCTTCGGCACGGCCGCCGCCCTGGTCTTCCCGGCGCTGTTCTTCCCGGACGACACCGACCCCGTGATCAGCCTGCTGCTCTCCTTCTCGGTGCTGGGCGTCGGTTTCCTCGCGCGACCGCTGGGCGGCATCGTCTGGGGTCACTTCGGCGACCGGCTCGGCCGCAAGAAGGCCTTCCTCACCGCGCTGCTGACGATGGCGGTGGCCAGCGTGCTGATCGGGCTGATGCCCACCTACGCGATGATCGGGATCGCGGCACCGATCCTGCTGACCGTGCTGCGATTCACCCAGGGGCTCGCCGTGGGCGGACAATGGGGCGGGGCCGTCCTGCTCGCCACCGAGTTCGCGCCCAAGCACAAGCGCGGCTTCTACGGCAGCTTCGCCCAGATCGGCGTGCCGATCGGCGTGCTGCTCGGTGTCGTCGCGTTCTTCCTGCTCGGCCAGTCCATGGACCAGGCGGCGTTCAACAGCTACGGCTGGCGCATCCCCTTCATCGCCAGCATCCTGCTGGTCGCCGTGGCGGTGTACGCCAAGAACCGGCTCGAGGACACCCCGGCGTTCAAGCAGCTGCAGCAGCTCGCCGAGCAGGACCCGACCGCGAAGGCCGTGGCGCAGCGCTCCCCGATCCTGGAGGTGCTGCGCGACCACTGGCAGCGCATCCTGCTCGCCGGCGGCGCGTTCACCGTCGTCAACACGACCTTCTACATCTACATCACGTTCATGCTCGCCTACGGCACCGGAACCGTCGGCGTCAGCGCGGGCACCGTCCTCGTCGCGATCGCGGTCTCGTCGGTGGTGATGATCCCGGCGCTCGCCGGCTGGGCCGCGCTCTCCGACCGCGTCGGCAGGCGCAAGCTGTACATGGCGGGCTCGGCCCTGACGGGCCTGTGGGCGTTCCCGCTGTTCTGGCTGGTGGACATGGGCACCGCGCTCAGCATCACGATCGCGCTGACGTTCGCGCAGCTGTTCCTCTCGATGATGTACGGGCCGCTCGCCGCGTTCTTCGCCGAGATGTTCACCGCGAAGCTGCGCTACAGCGGCGCCTCCCTGGGCTACCAGCTCGGTGCCGTCCTCGGCGGCGCCATCGCCCCGCTGCTCTCGGTCTACCTGCTGCGGGTCACGGGTGGCACCGCCGCGATCTCCCTCTACATCATCCTGGTGTCGGTCATCGCGATCGGGTGCGTCCTCGCGCTCACCGAGACCTACCAGAACGACATGGACGACGCGCAAGGCTGACGCGGCCCGCCGCGGCCGGCACGGCCGCGGCGGCAGCTCCCCGATCCGGACGCCGTGCGCCGCCGCCCGCGCGGCACCGGCACCCCGACGGGTGAGCCCGGCCGCCGCCCGCCCCACCGGCCGTGCCGCTGGGCGCCCGCGTCCGGCTTCCGCCGTGCGGGGTAAGGCTAGCCTGGGTACTGTCCCGGGATGGGAACGGAGGCTGCCTTGACGCGCGCCGGCGAACGTTGCGCGGTGCTGTCGCAGGCCGTCGACGAGCCCCTGGCCGGCACCGCGCCGCACGCGCCGCGCTGGCTGTGCGTGGAGCACCGGGGCGCGTGGCCGCGCGAGGTCGGCACCCACGCCGAGCCCGCGGTGCGGACCCTCGCGGCGCGGGCCACGGCTGCCGGCTGGCGGCCCCTGCTGATCCGCCGCCCGCAGCGCGGCGCGGCGGGCCCGCTGCGCGTCTTCCTCACCGACACCGTGCGCTGCCGCACCACCACGAGGACGGTCGACGGACCGGACGCCCTCGCCGACCTCCCGCTACCGGTCGGCGGCGACCTGCCCGGGACGCCGGTGCCGGACCCACTGCTGCTGGTCTGCACGCACGGGCGGCGCGACCGCTGCTGCGCGCTAGACGGCCGCGCGCTGGTCACGGCCTTGCTCGCCGCCGGCGAGCCCGACGTGTGGGAGTGCACCCACCTGGGCGGGCACCGGTTCGCGCCCACCGCGCTCGTGCTGCCCACCGGCTACGTGTACGGCCGGCTCGACCTGCCCGCCGCGGTCGCGGTTCGCAAGTCCGCCGGGCTCGGCGAGGTGGAGCCGGCGCGCTCGCGCGGCCGTTCGGCCTGGACCCCGGCCGGGCAGGTCGCCGAGCTCGCGGTGCGCATCGCCACCGGCCTGCGCGAAGCGGGCGGCCTCGCGGTCGTCCCCGGAGACGACGGCGCCGCCGACGAGGAGATCCTGGTCGTCGCGGACGACGGCCGCCGCTGGGCGGTCACCGTCCGGTCCGGCGGGCAGCCCGCCGACGCCCGGCCCGCCGGCGCGCGGCCGGGCGACAGCGGCCGCGAACCCCCGCCGCCGGGACGCGCCGCCGCCCGGCCGTCCGCGCCCGGGACGCACCTGCGGCCGGCCTCGTGCGGGGCCGAGCCCGAGCCCGTCCGCCCGCTGCGCGCGACCGCGGTGCGCGCCCTGCCGAGCGCCACCGGGACGGCGGCAGGGCGGCCCGGCGGACATCTGACGTCCGCCGGGCCGCCCTGCTGACACCGCCGCGGTAGGGCGCTGCGCGGCTACAGGGTGCGGCGCACGATCTCGGCGGCCTCGCCCATGTTGCGCAGCTTCGCGAACGCGGTGGTGCGGCTGAAGTACCCGAGCCCGCAGTCCGGCGAGACCAGCAGCCGGTCGGGCGGCATGATCTCGAGCGCGAGCTTGATCCGCTCGGCGATCTGCTCGGGCTGCTCGACCATCGTGTTCTTGGCGTCGACGACGCCGACCCCGAGCACCTTGTCGGTCGGGAAGTCGCGGAACGTCTCCAGCTCGCTGAAGCCCTTGTTGGTGAACTCCAGGTGGATCACGTCCACCGGGGACTCCTTGAACAGCGGCATCATCGCGGCCGCGTGGTCGTCGAAGACGTCGCGTTGGCCGTCCACGCTGCCGTAGCAGACGTGCCAGAATTTGATCATGTCGATGCCCTCGAACATGATGTGCTGGCACTCGATCTGCCACATGTCGGTGGTGTACGGCGGCAGCACGTCGATCAGCTGCACCGCCTCCAGTCCCTGGGACTGCAGGAACCGCAGCTCCTTGTTCAGCGCGCGGGCGAGGTCCTTGGCCAGCTCCACGCCGTCGCCGTAGTGCTGGTCGTCGAGGATGACGCTCTGCTGGGCCGGGCCGAGCATCGCGACCTTGAACGGGCGGTCCGTCGCGTTCTGCATGGCGTAGACGACGCCCTCGAAGATCGGCCGGATCCACTCGACCTTGCCCGAGACCGTGCCCTTGTAGAAGGGCTTGTACTTCACGCCGTCGCCGGGCGGGCCGTAGTTGGCGATCCCGCCGAGCATCTCCGGGATGTAGTGGAAGATCGGCTCGAGCTGGAAGCCCGGGGCCTCCCACTCGTAGTACTGCGCGCCGTCGCAGAGGATGTGCAGCCCGGCCCGCTCCTGCTCCCGCGCGACGATCTTGCTCGCGTCCTCGTAGGCGACCCGCAGGTTGTGGCTGCGGTAGGTCGGCTCGTGCTGGCTGCCGAACACGCGGCCCTGCAACCAGTGCGGTCGGGGGAACGCCGAAACCGCCGAGACCGGCAGCAGGACGTCCTCACCACGAATCTGCACAGCCATCACCCCTTCGCTATGTGTGCTGCGTCACGGGGAGCCTGCCACGCGCCGGCACGGCCGGTCCTCGTCCGGCCGGGCCAACTCGGGGCTCCCGCGACTACCCCGGCTGCACAGGACGCGGTCAGGAGCGCAGCACGCTCAGGGTGTGCCAGGCGCGCGTGGCGAGCTGCAGGTTGAAGCACGTCTCCGGGTCGGACAGGTCCAGCCCGGTGATCTGGCGGATCCGCTGCAGCCGGTACTTGAGCGTGTTGCGGTGCACGATCAGCGCCCGGGCCGTCGCCTCGTAGCTGCCGCCGCGGTCGAGGTAGTGCGACAGCGTCCGCACCAGGTTCGCGCCGCGCTGCCGGTCGTAGTCCAGCAACGCGCCGATCCAGCGCTGCACGAAGCGCTCGACCTCGCCGGGGTCGTCGATGCCGACGAGGAGGCGGTAGATCCCCAGGTCGTCGAATCGGACCGCCCGGTCCTCCCACTCCGCGACGGCCAGCAGGCGCAGCGCGAGCCGCGCCTGCCGGTACGAACGGGGGAACTCGGCCACCCGCTCGCAGACCTCCCCCACCCCGATCCGCGCCCGGACCTCCCGCGAGCCGTTCCCGGACTGCTCGCCACCGCCCAGCTCGCGCAGCACCCCGGCGCGCAGCCGCTCCCAGTCCGCCTCGACGTCGGCCAGCAGCACGACCTGGGTGCCGCGGGCCACCAGCAGGCTGCCCGCCGGCTCGTCGCGCGCGGCGTGGCGCACGGCCTGGAACAGCTGGTCGGTGTCGCGGGACCGGCCGCGGCCCTCGACGACGAGGACCCGGTGCGGCCGCTGCAGGTCGTAGCCCAGCGCGACGGCGCGGGTCAGCGCGCTCTCCTCGTCGGTACCGTTGAGCAGCTCGTCGACCAGGTCCCGGCGGACCCGCAGCTCGCTCTCGGCGAGGCTGCGCACCCGCGCGAGCTCCATCGACAGGATCGTCGCGCCGTGCTCGAGCGCCATCAGCTCCTGCTCGCCGGCCGTCCCGGCGGGGTCGACGAGCAGGATCACGCCCAGGATGTCGCCCTGCGGGTGGGCCAGCGCGACGACGCGCCCGCCGTCGCGGATCGGGCGGACCGAGCGCAGCGCGCGCCGGAGCAGCTGCTCGCGCCGGGCCGGCGGATCCTTCGGGTAGGGGTCCGGCCGGTGCGCGCCGGCCCAGGCCCGCAGGTTCCCGTAGCGGTCCTCGATCGCCACCGGCAGGCCGGTCAGCTCGTGCACCGCGCGGGCGATCCCGTCGTGGCCCTCGCCGGAGACCGCGACGGTGGTCAGCCGGGCATGGATCTCCATGCTGCGTTCCAACGCCCCGACCGTGCCGCGGAGCCGGTCGTTGACCAGCGACAGCTCCAGGGCCGTGGCCTGCTCCTGGGCGTGCAGCCGCTGGTTCGCCAGCGCGGCACCCGTCTGCTGGGCCAGCGCCCGCAGCAGGAACTGCTCCTCGCCCGTCGGCTCCGTCTCGGCCGCGACGACGAGGTGCCCCAGCGGGCCGGTGAGGCTGCCCAGCGGATAGGCCCACCCCCACGTCGCCCCCGGCAGGTCCAGCCACCCGCCGGTCGCGCCGACCGCGCCGAGCGCCGCGGCGACCGCGGGCGAGCGCGTGGTCGCGCCGGCCCGCTCGACACCCACCACCCGGCAGCGGGCCAGCGAGGGCACGGCGGTGGTGGCGAGGTCCACGATCTGCTGCTCGTCGGTGCTCTCCGTCATGAGCTGGCCGAGGACCAGCAGGCTGCGCATCGTCGAGAGCAGCCCGCGACCGAGCTGGTTCGGGATGTCCAGCTCGGGGGCGCTCATCCCAGGTCGGCCAGGTACTCGTCGGGCTCGGTGAACCAGGGGTTCTCGAGCAGCTGCCCGGAGAGCAGCACCTTCGGGTGCGTGCGCAGCAGCCCCATCAGCACCTGCCCGTCGGTGAAGCGTTCCAGGTCGTACAGGCACAGGCTCACCAGCGGGTACCGAGGGATGAACCGGTTCAGCAACGACTCGTAGCTGACGAGGTGCTCGACACCGGGCAGGTCCCGCAGCGCCCACGTCATCTCCCCCACGGCCCGCACGAACCCGTACCCCTCCCGGCGCACCGCGTCGTCGACACCGCGCTCCCAGAAGTCGATCATCGCGTCCGCCGCGAAGTAGCCGCCGGGGAAGTAGGCCCGGTCCGAGCAGAGCAGGTTGAGCTGCCCGGTGCGGGAGGACAGCTCGACGTCCACCTCGGCGGCGAGCGGGCCACGCACCCGCTCGGTGTCGGGGTCGTCCATCACGCAGATGACCTTGTCGCCGGCCAGCAGCCCCTCGCGCAGGAACGGCAGCAGCACCTCGTCGCGCTGCACCGGACCGCGGTAGAAGGCACACACGTGGTCGCCGGGCGCGGCCGTCACGCCCGGCAGGCCCATCGAGATCGGGCCCGCGTACGTGGCGATCGGTCCGGTCGTCACGGCGCCGTTACCGTCCATATCGCTCGAAGTGTCGCGCGAAGAGCAGCTCGGCGTCCATGCTCTTCGGCGTGATCGGCCGGGACACCCAGGTCAGGTTCACGAAGTGCCGCGCGTTGATGTTCTCCGTGGTGATGGTGCCGCCCCAGGTTCCGCAGCTGAGGCTGAGGGTGAACGGCAGGCCGTTGCGGGGGCTGCCGGCGCCCTCGTTCAGGTTCTGGTTGACCAGGACGCGGGCGGTGCGGGTGCCGTGGGCCAGCGCGTCGACATGCGCGTCGTCGCTGGTGTGGATGCCGCAGGTGTGCCCGAGTCCCTGGTAGCCGGTGATCGCGTTGACCTGGTCCACGGCGGCGTCGATGCCGCCGGAGTAGCGGTAGAGGGCGAGCACCACCGACAGCTTCTCCCCGCTGAAGGGGTGCTCGGGGCCGACCCCGTCCTCGGCGACGATCAGGAAGGTGGTGCCGTCGGGGACCTCGATCCCGGCCAGCTCGGCGATGCGGGCCGCCGGCTTGGCGATCACCGCCATGCAGGGGATCTCGCCGCCGTCGGGCCACATCGCGGCCTGCAACCTGGCCTTCTCGTCCTCGCTGCACAGGTAACCGCCGCGCTCGATGAGCAGCGCCAGCAACTCGTCGTGGACGTCGTCGTGGACGACGACCGAGTTGTCGGCGAGGCAGCTCGTGGCGTGGTCGAAGGTCTTGGCCGTGGCGATGGCGTCGGCCGCATCGGTCACGTCGGCGGTCTCGTCGACGACGTGCACGCAGTTCCCGACGCCCACCCCGAACGCCGGGGTACCCGAGCTGTAGGCCGCCTTGACCATGCCCGCGCCGCCGGTGGCGACGATCAGGTCGGCCTGGCGCATCAGCTCCTGGGTGTGCGCGATCTTGGCCTCGGGCAACGCCTGGACCAGGTCGGCGGGCGCCCCCACCTGCTCGCACGCCTCGCGCATGAAGCCGACGACGGCATCGGTGGTCTGCTTGCTGCGCGGGTGCGCGGCGAAGATCACCGCGTTGCGGCCGGCGAGCGCCCACAGCGCCTTCACCGGCGGCGTCGCGTCCGGTCCGGTGGTGGGGATCAGCGCCGCCACCACGCCGACCGGCTTGGCGATCTTGACGAGGCCCCGCTCCGGGTCCTCCTCGACGACCCCCACGGTCGGTGTGCTGCGCAGGTCGGCGAGCACGCCCAGCACCCGCCGCTCGATCTTGAAGACCTTGTGCTCGTAGTTGCCGAAACCCGCCTCGTCCACCGCCTGGCGGGCGAGCTGCTCGGCACGATCCTTGCGGGCCACCGCGTAGGCCACCGCGGTCGTCAGCTCGTCGACCTGCTCGGCGGTCCAGTTGTCCACCGCCGCCTGCGCGGTGCGGGCCCGGGCGACCACATCCGTGACGTCCACGCCATCTCCTCGACGAGATCGGTGTGCGCGGCCGACCGGGCCGCAGGCTCGGCCCGCACGGGAGGGGTCCGGGCCACCGGGACGCTACGCGTCGGTGCCGGTGGCGTCCTCAGCCCGGACGGACGACGATGTGGCGAAGGTCTCGTCCCTGCGGGACAACCGCCGAGCCGATTTCAGCCCCCGGCCGCCGGCGGCGCGACGAGCTTCCAGTCCACCGCGACGGCGCCGTCGGGCGTCGCGAGCACCGGGTTGAGGTCCAGGCCCGCGACATCGGGCACGGCCACGAGCACGTCGCCGACCGCGACGACCGTGCGCGCGAGCGCGTCGAGGTCCACCGCGGGCTGCCCGCGCCCGCCGATCAGCAGCGGGAACCCGCGCAGGCCGGCGAGCAGCTCCCGCGCCTCCTCGACGCTCAGCGGCGCCAGGGCGAAGGCGACGTCGGCGAGCACCTCGATCCAGATCCCGCCGAGACCGACCAGCACGACCGGCCCGAATGCCGGGTCCCGGACCCCGCCCACGGCGATCTCCACCCCGGACAGCTGCGGTGAGACCAGTACCGCGCCGCCGGCCCCGAGCAGCTCGGCCGCCGCGGCCCGCACCTCGCCGGCATCGGCGAGGCCCAGCCGCACCCCGCCCAGCTCGGTGCGGTGCTCGGCCGCGGCGATCTTGACGACGGCGGGGAACGTCGCGGCGGCCGCGGCGGCCTCGTCGGCGGTCCGGCACAGCGCGGCCGGCGCCGTGCGCACCCCGAACGCGGCGAGCAGCTCCGCCGCGCCGACCGGGTCCCCGGCGACCGGCACCGCGCCCCTCCACGGCGGGGGCGCCGGCGCGGGTGGTCGCACCCGGGCGCGGGCGGCGGCGTACCGGCGAGCCAGGCCGGCCGCACGGGCGGTGCGGGCCGGCCAGTCGAGGACGGGGATCCCGGCCTCGGCGAGGCGGTCGGCGTTCGGGCGGGCCTTGCGCGGCGCCACCCAGCAGACGTACACGGGCACCTCGACGGCGTCGGCGCGCAGCGCGGCGACCGTCGCCACCAGCGCCTCGACCGTCGCCTCGTCCATCGCGGCCCGCTGCAGCAGCACCGGCACGACCGCGTCGACCTCACCGGAGCGGGCGAGCAGGTCGACCAGTGCGGGGTAGAGCTCGGCGAAGCGCGACCAGACCGGCGTGATGTCCACCGGGTTCACCGGGCTGGCGAACGGGGGCAGCATCGCTCGGATCCGCTCCTGCAGTCCCGCCGACAGCGCGGGCACCGTCAGGCCCTCGTCGGCGAGCAGGTCGGCCAGCTCCACACCGGTGCCACCGGAGTTGGTGACGACCGCGACCCGCGGGCCGGCGGGCAGCGGCTGGCCGTCCAGGGCCCGTGCGGCGTCGAGCAGCTCCTGCCCCGAGCGGACCTCGACGACGCCGGCCTGGCGGAACGCCCCGCGCCACACGGCCTCCCGCGCGGCGAGGGCGGCGGTGTGCGAGGCGGCCGCGCGCGCGCCGGCCTCGGATCGGCCGGTCTTGGCCACGATCACCGGCTTGTCCGGCGTCGCCCGGCGGGCCTGCTCGACGAACGCGCGCCCGTCGCCGACCGACTCGAGCAGGAAGCACAGCGTGCGCGAGGCGGGATCGGCGGCCAGCTCGGCGAGCAGCTCGGCGACGCCGACGTCGCAGGTGTTGCCCGGCGCGCAGATCTTGGCGAACCGGGCCCGCTCGTCGTGGGCCAGGTCGTAGATCGCCATCCCGTAGGCGCCGGACTGGCTGACGAAGGAGATCCCGCCGCCGCCGCTGGGCAGCCCGGCAGCGATCGAGGCGTTCATCGGCAGGTCGCAGTTCTGCAGGCCGAAGCAGTTGGGACCGACGACCCGCACCGCGCCGGCCGCCGAGACCAGCTCCTCCTGCAACGCGACGCCGTCCGGTCCGGTCTCGGCGAACCCCCCGGAGAGCACGACCATCGCCGTCACCCCCGCGGCGGCGGCGTCCGCGGCGACCTGCGGGACCGCCTTCGCCGGCACCGCGACCACCGCGAGGTCGATCTCCCCCGCGACGTCGCGCAGCGACTCCCCCGACCGCACGGGCACGAGCTCGCCGGGGAAGCCGGCCAGGTTGCGCACCAGCAGCGCCCCGAGCGTGCCCGGCCGCTCCGACGCGCCGACGAGCGCGATCCGCCGCGGGGCGAACAGCGCGTCGAGCAGCCTCATGCGGGCAGGTCCGCGGCCGAGAACTCGCGCTTGAGCTCGTCGGGACCGAACTCCTGGTGCCGCACGCGCAGCGGGTCCAGGGCCCGCACGGCCGCGAGCTCGGCCGCGCTCGGCGGCGCCAGCAGGCCGGGGTCCAGCTCGACCCGCAGGTCGAACCGGGTGGCGGCCGCCACGTCGTCGAGCGTCACGTCGGGGAACAGCGCGCGCAGCCGCGCGTGCCCGCCCGCGTAGTCGAAGACCCCGAGCTCGGTGACCAGCCACTCGGGGCCGCCGCCCGGGTAGCCGAGCTGAACCCGATCGCCCTCGGGCGTGCGGTGGCCGATGTCGGTGAGGAAGTCGACGCGCGGCACGAGGGTGCGCCCCGAGCGGTGCCTCGTGGTCCACACGGTGAGCGCGCCGATCGTCGCGGAGATGTTGCAGCCGCCACCCCCGCCACCGAGCTTGATCTTCGGCTGCGGCATCCCGCCGATCGCGGTGACGTTGGTGTTGCCGTGCCCGTCGATCTGCCCGCCGGAGAGGAACATCCGGTCCACAGCACCGCGGCACGCGGCGTCGAAGAACTCCTCGAACCGCATCCGGTACACCGCGTCGCGGTGCAGCGCGAGGTCGTTGCTGGTGGGCGGGACGAACACCGGCGCGGGGTCGATCGCGTAGGTCGCGCCCTCGACGAGCAGCGACTCCGGCGCGTGCGTGCGCTTCGCGACGTGCATCGCCACCTGGGCGCACGGGCTCGCGAAGCCGTGGAACACCACCTCGCGGTCGCGGATCGTGCGGGCGAGCGCGACGACGAACCACTCGTCGAGGGTCCAGACCGCACTCACCGGAACAGCTCCTGCCACGCCTCGTCCGACTCCGACCACGACGTGATCCGCGCCGTGTCGATCTCCGCGCGGTAGGCGTCCTCGCCGGGGTGCACGTACCGCTCGAGGTAGGCCGCGAGCCCGTCCCCGCCGGCCGCGGCGACGTACGCGGCGAGGTGGCGCCGGTCGTAGGCGTAGCCCGGGTAGCAGGACGACGGGTGCGCCCCGAACGGCGCCTCCACCACGGCCGCGACCGTGTGCGCCGGGATCGTGACGCCCGCCGCCGCGACCTCGGCGGTGTCGACGAGCCGGTCGACGGTCGCGACCACCATCCGCGAGGCGTGCGCGAACCGCTCGTCGAGCACGTAGGGCTGGTCGAGGTGCAGGTTGCCCGCCGCGTCGCCGACCGGCGCGTGCACGAGCGCCACGTCGGGCACCAACGGCGGCACGACGACGAGCTCGTCGCCGGTGAACGGGCAGGTCACCCGGCCGTACTCGGGGTGCAGCGCCTCCACGTCGGTGCCCTTGACGCCCCGCACCGGCAGGAACGGCACGCCCATCTCCGCGGCGCGCAGCTGGGCGAGCACGGTCACGCAGCAGCTCTCCCGCACCTCGATCGCCTGCGACTCCGCCGCCCGGCGGAACGCGGGCGCCAGCCCGAGGTCCTGCTCGAAACCGACGTAGGACTCCTCGCAGACCTTCACCGCGCCCGCGCCGATGAGCAGGTCGACGTCGATCGAGTGCGCCGAGCCGACCAGGTGCAGGTCGCGGCGCCCGGCGCGGACGAGCGCCCGCACCAGGGCCATCGGCAGCCGGGCGCACAGCCCGCCGCCGAGTGCGACCGTTCCGCCGTCCTGGACGAGCGCGGCGGCCTCGTCGAGCGTGGCCCGCTTGTCCGGGCCGAGGTGGAACGAGGTCATTGCGCTGTCATACCGCCGTCGGGGGTCACGACGGAACCCGTCATGAACGCGGCCTCGTCGCTGGCCAGGAACAGCGCGACGTTCGCGATGTCCTCCGGGGTGCCCAGGCGCCCGATCGGGTACTTCACCAGCGTCTTCGCCAACCCGACCGCCATGTCGCCGTCACCGCGGGCGCGCAGCATCGGCTCCATCAGCGGGGTGAACACCGTGCCCGGGCAGATCACGTTCACCCGCACCCCGCGCGGGGCGAGGTCGACGGCCATCGAGCGGGTCAGCGCGATCACCGCGCCCTTCGCCGCGCCGTAGGCCGCGAAGTTCATGACGCCGACCAGCCCCGCCACCGAGGCCTGGTTGACGATCGAGGAGCCCTCGCCCAGGTGGCGCAGCGCCGCGCGCGAGCACAGGAACGTGCCCTTGACGTTCACCGCGAAGCAGCGGTCCCAGTCGGCCTCCTCGGCGACCGCGACCGAACCGCGGGAGTCCACGCCGGCGTTGTTGTAGAGCACGTGCAACCCGCCGAACTCGGCGACCAGCGCCTCGACGGCGGCCTCCACCTGCTCGGCGTCGGAGACGTCGGCGGCCAGCGCGAGCGCGCGGCCGTCCTCCTTGTCGATCATCATCGCGGTCAGCGCCGCGGCCTCCGCGGACACGTCGAGCACCCCGACCGCGGCGCCCTCGGCCGCGAACCGCAGCGCGGACGCCTGCCCGATGCCCGAACCGGCCCCGGTGACCAGCGCGACCTTGCCGTTGAGTCTCATAGCCCGTCCCGTCTCATAACGCTGTGTACCCTCCGTCGACGACCAGGGCGGACCCGGTCAGGTAGGCCAGCCGGTCCGAGGCGAGCAGGGCGACGACGTCGGCCACCTCGTCCGCGTCGGCCACCCGGCCGAGCGGGATCTTGGACTCCATCGCCGCCCGCAGCTCCGGCACGTCGAGGCGCCACTTGGTCATGGCCGTCTCGGCCATGCCGGGGCAGACGGCGTTGCTGCGGATCCCGTGCACGGCGTAGTCCACGGCGATCGACTTGGCCAGCATCAGCGCCGCGCCCTTCGACGCGCTGTAGGCGCTGCGGCCCGGGAACGCGACCTGGCCGGCCACGGACGCGATCGTGACGACGTGCCCGCCGCCCTGGTCGATCATCACCGGCAGTGCGGCCCGCGAGCACAGGAAGGCGCCCCGGACGTTCACCCCGAACACCCGGTCCCACTCGTCGATCGGGGTCGTGTGCAGGACCGTCGCCTCGGGCGAGCCGCTGATGCCCGCGTTGTTGACCAGCACGTCGATCCGCCCGTAGGTCGCCACGACCTCGGCGAAGAACTCCTCGACGGCTCCCGCGTCCGCGACGTCGACGCCGCGGCCGAGCCCCGACGGGCCTGCCGACGCCGTCGCCCCGTCCGGGTCGAGGTCGCAGACGGCGAGGGTGAACCCGTCGGCCAGCAGGCGGGCGCAACTCGCGCGCCCGATCCCGGATGCGCCCCCGGTGAGCACGGCGACCCGGGTCATACCGCCACCGCCCCGCGGACCTGGGTGTCCCGCTCGGCGGCCTGCGCCGCGATCAGCAGCGGGTCGTAGACCGGTGCGTACGGCGGCGCGTACGACAGGTCGAGGGCGAGCAGGTCGGCCACCGTCATGCCGGCGTGCAGGGCGGCCGCGACGACGTCGATGCGCTTGGCGGCGCCCTCCTTCCCGACGAGCTGCGCGCCGAGCAGCCGCCCGTCCGCACCGTGGACCAGGCGGACGTGCAGCGGTGCGGATCCCGGGTAGTACTTCGCTCGCGACTTGTGCACCACGTCGGTGGCCACGGCCGGGATCCCCGCCTGCTGCGCCTCGGCGAGGGTCAGCCCGGTGCGGGCCACCTCGAGGTCGAACACCTTGACGACGGCCGTGCCGACGATCCCGCCGAACGTCGCGTCACCGCCCGCCGCCACCGTGCCGGCCACCCGTCCGGTCTTGTTGGCCGCCGGCCCCAGCGGCACGAACGCCGGGGCGCCGAGAACCAGGTGGTGGGGGGCGATGCAGTCCCCTGCCGCGAACACCCCGGGCAGGCCGGTGCGCATCCGCTCGTCCACCAGCAAGGCCCCACCGGGGCCGGTCGGCGCACCGGCGGTCGCGGCGACCGTGGCCGCGGGGCGCACCCCCGTGGCCAGCACGACGACGTCGGGGGCCAGCGCGAGCCCCTCGGCCACGTCGGCGCCGAGCCGCAGGTCGACATGCTCGCGCACGTGCGCCTCCACCGGGGCCGCCACGTCGGCGTCGAGGTTGGGCAGCACCCGGTCGAGCCGCTCGACGACGGTGACCGCGCAGCCCCTGGCGACGAACGCCTCGGCCAGCTCCAGCCCCACGTACCCGGCGCCGACGACGAGCGCCCGCCCGACCCGGCCGGCGTCGAGCAGGCTGCGCAGCGCGACCGCGTCCTCCAGGGTGCGGATCGTGAACACCCGCCCGGCCCGGAATCCCGGCAGCGGTACGGTCCCCGGCGTCCCGCCGGTGGTCACGACCAGCGCGGAATACCCGATGCGGTGCACGCGCCCGCCCTGCCGGTACGCGACGGTGGCCCGCTGCGGGTCGAGCGCGACCGCCTCGGCGTGCAGGCGCAGGTCGAGGCGGCGCCGCTCACCGAAGTACGCCGGCGGGTAGGCGAGCAGATCCTCGGCGCGCTCGACCAGCCCGGCCAGGTAGTAGGGGATGCCGCACAGCCCGTACGCGGCGTGCCCGGTCGCCTCCAGCACGACGATCTCGAGCTCGGGGTCGACCCGGCGGGCCGCCGACGCGGCGGACATCCCCGCGGCCCCGCCGCCGACGACGACCAGCCTGCTCGACATCCGGCACACGCTAGGTCCCCGCTGTCGGCCGCCACCACGTCCCCGGCGACCAACGTCTCGGCGCGGCTTGGTGTGGCCGGGACGACGGTGCCGCACGCCGCCCTCGGGACGTCCGCGGGGTGGCTCTGCGGACGCTGAACGTCTGCAAGGCCACCTCGCAGACCTCCCGGCGGGCGCGATCAGCCGCAGCACGCGCAGCCCTGGCCGCCGGCGAACGGGTGGTCCGAGCCCTCCTGCGTGCGGAGTGGGTATGCCCGCCGGCCGCCGCACGCCGAGCACACCCACTCCTCGGGAACCTTCGTCCCCTCCATCACCAGCGACCGGAAGCCGTGCCCGCAGTCCGGGCAACGCAGCTCCAGCACCATCAGATGCTCCGCATCCCCGACTGCCTCGACGCGGCTGCGCCGCGGCTGATCGCTCGTTCAGACAAGCACAAGCTCCTTCGTCGCGCGCTCGTCGGCCTACGCCAGCTTCTGCCGGACGAGCTCGGTGCCGGCGACGAGGGCGTGCAGCTTGTCGATGGCGATGTAGCGCTGCAGCAGGATCAGCCCGCAGTCGGTCGTGACGCCGAGGCGGTCCGCCGGGATGTACTCCAGCAGCCGCTCGATCCGGTGCGCGACGTCCTCGGCGGTCTCGGTGATCGTCGACTTCACGTCGATCACGCCGGCCCAGAACGACACGTTGTCCGGGAGCGGGTGGTTCTTGATCACGTCGAGCCCGGAGAGGTCGTCCGAGCGGCGCCCGCAGTTCTCCAGGTTCAGCACGCTGATGTCGGCCTCGTAGGCCTTCGGCACGATCGCCGCGGTGGCCGAAGGAGCCTCGCCGCGGCGCTGGGTGAGGTCGAAGATCTCGCCGGCCTCTGCCGTGTCGTCGGGCATGTACGCCGGCGTGCCGCCCCAGTTGCCCCAGCAGACGTGCACGATGATCTGGGCACTCTGCACGCCCTGCACGGCGCGGTTGAACGCCTCGATCGCCCAGTCCTCGTAGAAGTACGGCCAGGTGAACTCGTCGAGCTGGATGAAGTCCACTCCCATGGCGTCGACCTCGAGGATGTCCTCGTTGATCGCCGCCGCGATGGCCATCGCCCGGTCCCGGGCCGAGGAGTAGTGCAGGTCGTTGGTGGCCTGCGCGAGCACCTGGATGCCCGTGTACTGGACCTTCGTCGGCTTGTTCGTGGCCCGCTTCAGCGCCCGCGCCTGCTCCACCATGATCGCGCCGTGGCGCTTGATCTCCTGGGCGGCGGTGCCCGCGTGCAGGCGACTGTAGATCGGGAAGCCCAGGTAGCCGCCGCGCAGGTCGTAGCCCAGCCGCTTGTAGTAGTAGTAGACGGCCTGGTCGGCGTAGTTGTCGCCGTGCAGCCGCCCGTCGGTGATGATGTCGAGCCCGGCCATCTCCTGGTCCTTGACCAGGGCGGCCATCGCGTCCTGGAAGGCCTCCCGGTTGAACGCGTCGGGCGGCTCCTGGTCCCCGGTCCAGTTGCGCACCGGCCCCGCGTCCCACCAGCGCGGGTTCGGGTAGTTGCCGACCATCGACGTCGGTATGAGGATCTCCTGGTCTCCGACTCGCATCTGAATCCTTCCTCGATCCCTCGGCCGGGCTGGCCCGGCGCGCGTGTGGGACAGGTCACATAGTGACCAGAGAATGCAAACTAACGCCCCACGCGGCGATCGGCGGATTTGTCGTCCCGGTGGGACAGTGGATCTGTCCCCGGGAACCAACGGTCGGCCGGGCGGCGGACGGCATACTCGCGGAACCGCGACGGGACGGAGCACACGTGGGACAGATCGGGCCGGGCTTCCTCAACCTCCCCTACCGTCCGGAGAAGCCGCGCACCGACGGCCTCACCCACGTCCTCGACAAGGGCCTGTCGCAGGCCGGGCTGCAGTCGCTGATCGGCACGGCGGGCGCCTGCATCGACATCGTGAAGCTGGGCTGGGGCACCGCGTACGTCTCCGACGGGGTCCGGGCGAAGGTGGAGCTGTGCCGGCGGGCGGGGATCAACCTGTGCCCCGGCGGGACGCTCCTGGAGATCTGCGACAGCCAGCACCGCATCGACGACTACGTGCGCTGGCTGCAGCGGCTCGGTGTCACGCACGTCGAGGTTTCCAACGGTGCGCTCGGCATGCCGACCGAGCACAAGCGGGCGCTGATCCGCCGCCTCGCCGGCGACTTCACCGTCCTCTCGGAGTGCGGCTCGAAGAACCCGCTCGCCGACGTCGTCTCCGTGGACTGGGTCGCGGAGATGGCCGGCGATCTCGAGGCGGGCGCGTCGCTGCTGATCGCGGAAGCGCGGGAGAGCGGCACGGTCGGGCTGTACCGGGAGACCGGGGAGGTGCGCGCGGAGCTCGTCGAGGCACTGGTGGCCGAGCTGCCGGTGGAGCGGATCATCTTCGAGGCACCGCGCAAGGACCAGCAGGCGTGGTTCATCCGCCGGCTCGGCCCGGCCGCGAGCCTGGGCAACATCGCCTCGGACGAGGTGATCGCCCTGGAGACCCTGCGCCTCGGCCTGCGCTCGGACACCCTCGACCTGCTCCCGCCCGTCGACGTGCCCGACCCCGACCCGCAGCCGTAGCCGTAGCCGCCGCCCCTCGATCCCGACATGGACACATATCGGGGTCGCAGGGGGCTCCCCCGCCCCGACACGCTTCCATGACGGGCCATCACGGGGCGGGGGAGCCCCCTGCGAC
>DATLGI010000227.1:0-17658 GCA_035540535.1 Pseudonocardia sp. | reverse complement strand
CATCGGCATCGCGCCGAACCCCCGGGCGCCCGTGCCGGCCCCGGACGAGCCGCCCCCACGGCCCTGGTGCGGCTCCGGGGCCGCCGGGCCGCGGCCGCCCGGGCCGGAACCGGGCGCGCTGCCGTAGGTCGGGCGCCGCCGGACCCACGGCCGGTGCTCGCGCCGCCCCGCTGCCCGTCCCCGCCGACGGGCGCCGCGCCGCGATCGCGCCACGGGTGGCCCGGCTGCCAGGTCGGGACGGGGCCGGTCGAACGGCCTGGTCCCGGCGCGGCGGGCCCGCCCGCGGAGCCGCCTGCGCGTGCCGGACCGGTGGGCCCGGCCGGTGTCCCGGAGCGCGCACCCCGGGCGGCGGGCCGCGCCGCGGAGGGCCTGGCGGGCGTGGTTCGGCCGGCGGCGGCGGGCACCGACCCGGGGACGACGGGCACGGGCCCGGCGGCTCCCGCGCCGGGTGCGGCGGCGGATCCGCCGGGGACCGGCCCGGCCATGGGCGCCGCAGCGCCACCGGCGGGAACGGGACCACCGGCGGACGCGGGGCCACCGGCGGTGCCGCCTGCCGCGGCAACCCCCGTGGCGGCCGGCCCGAGGCCAGTGCCGGTGGTGGGGCCGGCCGAGGTGTCCACGGGCGCCGCGGGCGGCGGGTCGAACGGCTGCCACAGCGACAGGTAGTTGGTGTTCGAGCTGTCCTGGTAGCCGGTGACGGCACGCGCCACCGCCAGCTGGTACTCGTGGAACGCCGTCTCGACGGCCCGGGAGACGTTGGTCGGAGGCGGAGCGGCCACCGGCTGGAGGCTCTCGACCCGGTTGCGCACCGCGGCGACGTGGTTCCCCTGATCCACCAGCGCGTTGTGGGAGAGGATCCCCTGCGCCTGGCCCAGCTCGGCGACCTGTCCCAGCCGCTCGAGGTGGGCGAGCCCGGCCTCCGCGGCCGCGCCGGCACGGGCCTCGCGCAGAGCGCCGCGCACGGCCTCCAGACCCGACCTGGCCTCACCGAACATCGAGCCGATGTCGAGTGCGGTGCGGGCGGCCTCGGAGACGGGAACGTGCCCGGCCCCCGTCAGCACCTCTGCCCTCAGCTCCTCGGGGTTGCGGCACTCGTAGGAGTACCCGGTGCAGCGGTAGACGCCGGACATCGCTTCCCCCAGGGGTCCGTCAACGCAGTGGCGGCAGGTTGGCCAGGATGAGCTCGGCCATCCGGATCGACGGGTCGCAGGGTCGGCCGGTCTCTGGGGGAACGCTGACCCGGCCCTCGACCTGCATGACCTGGTCGTCGGCGATCGCCACCGTGATCACGCAGATGTCCAGGTCGGTCTCGTCGGTGCGGGCGGCGGGATGGCCCGCGATGGTCATCGGCTCGAACCGGGCGAGCAGGTCGCGCTGGAGGTACACGTCGCCCAGGTTCTTGCTTCCCGGCTTCACGGCCAGGATGACTCCACCGGCGGTCGAACCGTCGGCGTAGCGCCACCCGCAGGAGTCGGAGTACGTCCGGACGTACGGGTCGGCGGTGGCGGGGTCGAAGCCGAGGCGGACGAGCTGCTCGGTGGTGAGCAGCTCGCAGACCGGGATGCCACGGGCGTCCTTGGGCTCCGGCACGCTCAGCCCGGGCGGAACAGGTCGCGGTGTCGTGGCCGCCGCTACCGACGAGCGGGGAACAGGGTCCGCCGGCATTGATCCGACCGGTCCCGCGCCGGGCGTCCCGGTAGCGCCGTACGACCCGCACGCAACGAGCGTCAGAGCGAGAACCACCAGGGACGAGACGCGTGCAGGTGTTCTCACAGCCGCACCGTGTTGTCGTCCTCGGTGCGCCGGTAGGCGTCGAGCTCGGCCTGCAAGGTGGCACGCGCCTGCTGCAGCTGAGCCAGGAACGCCCGGATGAACTCTTCGGCTCGCCGAGCCAGCACCTCGCTGTTCGCGGCGGAGTTCCTGCTCACCGGGTCGAGCCCCGGCTCCGGGAAGGCGAGACCGCCGGCATGGACGAGGGTCCTTTCGACGCGGTCGATCACCTCGCCGAGCTGGTTGATCGCCGTCTGCATCCGGCCCGGGTCGACGACGTAGCCCGCTCCGATGCCCGTCGGGGCGCTCACGGCCAGGGCGACCCGCGCCTCGTCGAGCCGGTCGCGGTTGAACCGCTCGATGTGAGCGCTCCACGACGGGCCGTCCGTCGGCACCGCGGGCCCGGTGTCCTTCTCGACCATGGCGGGGAGCATGGCACCTCCGCACGGTGCGCCGGGGCGGTTCGGCGCAACACGGCCGGACGGGCCGCCCTCCACACGATCGCGCGCCCCGCCGGGTGACCGGTCCCGCGGGAGCCGCGTCGATCTTCCGTTAGCGTCGCCGCGCCCCGTCGTCGACGAAAGGACGTCCGTGACCGCGACACTTCCCGCGATCCTGCTCGACCCCGCCCGGCGGCCCGCCGTGGTGACCGACCTGGAGGCCCTGGTCGACCAGGAGGTCTCCGAGTCCGGTGGCGTGTCCGGCGCCGTGGTCAAGACCGGCTACGCGACCGTGAAGAAGCTCAAGCCGGGGGTCGTGCCGGCGGCCGTCGAGCGGCTGCTCGACGAGTTCACCGCGGCCCTGGAGCCGTTCCACGCCGACCACCGCGCCGCCGGCGGGGGCGACTTCGGCACCTACCTCGCCGGACGCCCCGACGCCGCCGACGCGCTGCTCGGGGTCACCGACGCGCGCGCGGAGCGGGCCGGTTCCGAGGGCCTCCGCAAGGTGTACGCGAAGCTGCGCCCGCAGGCCCGCAAGCACGTCGAGCAGGCCCTGCCGCGGCTCGGCCGCCTGATCGACCGGCACGCCGCGCTCGTCGGCTGACCGCCGGGTCCGGGCCAGGCAGCTCGGCCGGCCGGTCGAGCCGTCGCCGACGGGCGTCGCCGCGCGGGGCCTACTGCGCGGTGACGCCCTTGCCCAGCACGACCACCCCGCCGGTGCTGACGGTGTAGCGCTCCCGGTCCCGGGCGAGGTCGACGCCGATCAGCGCACCGTCGGGCACGTCGACGTTCTTGTCCAGGATCGCGCCGCGCACCACCGCGCCGCGGCCGATGCGCGCGCCGGGCAGGACGACGGAGTCCGACACCTCGGCGCCCGCCATCACCCGCACGTTCGGGCTGATCACCGATCGGCGCACGATCGCGCCGGCGATGATCGTCCCCGCGCCGACCACGGAGTCCTGCGCGATCCCGCCCTCCACGAACTTCGCCGGCGGCAGCGGCGGCGTGGCGGTGCGGATCGGCCAGCGGTCGTTGTAGAGGTTGAAGATCGGGTGCACCGACACCAGGTCGGCGTGCGCCTCGTAGTAGGCGTCGATGGTGCCGACGTCGCGCCAGTAGCCGGCGTCGCGCTCGGTGGCGCCGGGCACCACGTTCTCGGCGAAGTCGTACACGTCGGCGCGCCCGTCGCGGACGAGCCGGGGGATGATGTCGCCGCCCATGTCGTGGTCGGAGTCGCCATCCGCGGCGTCCGCGGCCAGCGCGTCGAGCAGCGTCTCGGTGGTGAACACGTAGTTGCCCATCGACGCGAACGTGACGTCCGGGTCGTCCGGCGTGCCGGGCGGATCGGAGGGCTTCTCCAGGAAGGCGGTGATACGCCCCGAACCGTCGGTCTCGATGCAGCCGAAGGCCTTCGCCTCCGTGCGCGGCACCCGGATCCCCGCCACCGTCGCCCCCGCCCCGCTGTGCACGTGGCGGCTGATCATCTGGCCCGGGTCCATCCGGTAGACGTGGTCCGCGCCGAACACCGCGATGTGCTCCGGGCGCTCGTCGTGCACGAGGTTGAGGCTCTGGAAGATGGCGTCGGCGCTGCCGGTGTACCACCGGCGGCCGAGCCGCTGCTGCGCCGGCACGGTGGTGATGTACTGGCCCAGCACGCTGGAGAGCCGCCACGTGGTGGAGATGTGACGGTCCAGCGAGTGCGACTTGTACTGCGTCAGCACGCAGATGCGGTGCAGCCCGGCGTTGACGAGGTTGGAGAGCACGAAGTCGATCAACCGGTAGTTGCCGCCGAACGGCACGGCCGGCTTGGCGCGGTCCGCGGTCAACGGCCACAGGCGCTTCCCCTCGCCGCCGGCGAGGACGATGCCCAGCACGCCCCCCGGCAGGGAACCCGGCAGCGCCGTCACCTGGCCGACCATAACGTATCCCGCGGGCGGCGCACGCCTCGCGGAGCCCGGTCCTGCCATCAGCCGGGCCCGGCGACAGGCAGTAGCGTGCCGGGGTGCGGATCGGCCTGCTCACCCGCGAGTACCCGCCGGAGGTGTACGGGGGCGCCGGCGTCCACGTCGCGCACCTCGTCCCGGCCCTGCGCCGGCTCGTCGAGGTCGACGTGCACTGCTTCGGGGAACCGCGCGACCCCGGGGCGGCCGCGGTCGCGGCGCACGCCGTCCCGGCCGCGCTGGCCGGGTCCAACGCGGCGCTGCAGACCGTGGGCGTCGACCTGTCGATGGTCGCCGCGATCACCCCCGACACCCACCTCGTGCACTCCCACACCTGGTACGCGAACCTCGCCGGGCACCTGGCGCGGCTGCTGCACGACGTGCCGCACGTCGTCACCGCGCACTCCCTGGAGCCCCGGCGGCCCTGGAAGGCCGAGCAGCTGGGCGGGGGCTACCGGCTGTCGTCGTGGGTGGAGCGCACCGCGTACGAGCACGCCGATGCCGTCGTGGCGGTCAGCGAGGGCATGCGCACCGACGTCCTGGAGTGCTACCCCGCGCTGGACCCGGCGCGCGTGCACGTCGTGCACAACGGCATCGACACCGCGCTCTACCACCCCGATCCGGACCCGGACGCCGTCCGGGCGCTCGGCGTCGACCCGCACCGGCCGAGCGTGGTGTTCGTCGGCCGGATCACCCGGCAGAAGGGGCTGGCGCACCTCGTGGCGGCGGCGCACCGGATGGATCCGGGCGCGCAGGTCGTCCTGTGCGCCGGCGCACCGGACACGCCGCAGATCGCCGAGGAGACCGAGCAGGCGGTCGCCGCCCTGGCCGCCGCGCGGCCCGGCGTGGTATGGGTGCGCCGGATGCTCGACACCACCGAGGTGCGGCGGCTGCTGTCCGCGGCCACGGTCTTCGTCTGCCCGTCGGTGTACGAGCCGCTCGGCATCGTCAACCTGGAGGCGATGGCCTGCGGCACGGCCGTCGTCGCCTCGGACGTCGGCGGGATCCCCGAGGTGGTGGCGCACGGCACCACCGGGCTGCTCGTGCACCTGGACGAGCACGACGCGGAGGCCTTCCGGACGGGCCTCGCGGACGCGGTCAACGGGCTGCTCGCGGATCCCGGCCGAGCCGACGCGATGGGCGCCGCCGGCCGGGCCAGGGCCGAGCGGGAGTTCTCCTGGGAGCGGGCTGCGGAACGGACCGTGGAGATCTACCGCTCCCTGACGTGAGCGAGGGCGCTGCGGTCAGCCGGACGCGGCCTTGAGGGCGTCGCCGAGGTCGCTGGCCTCCTCGGCGGACATCTCCACGACGAGTCGGCCGCCGCCCTCCAGCGGCACGCGCATCACGATGCCCCGGCCCTCCTTGGTCACCTCGAGGGGACCGTCGCCGGTCCGGGGCTTCATCGCCGCCATCTCGTGCTCCCTCCGTCTTGTCGTCGCGGGCGCCGGTGCGCTGGGGAGTGCGCACGGCGGGGATGTGCCGACCCATCCTTCCCCATCGAGTGGTGAGGGGCGAAACCAGGTGATCGCCGGGCGCGCCGCCGCTACGGACGAGTAGCGCGCCAGCAGCCGGCGACGTGGTCGTCGACCATGCCGGTCGCCTGCATCAGGGCGTAGCAGGTCGTCGGCCCGACGAACCGCAGACCGCGCCGTTTCAGCTCGCGGGCCATCGCGTGCGACTCCGGGCTGGTCGCGGGCACCTCGGCGAGCGTCGCGGGTCTGCGGTGGGCGGCGGGATCCGGGGCGAAGGTCCACAGGAGCTCGTCGAGCGGGGTGTCCAGACCGGCGACGACGCGGGCGTTGTGCACGGTGGCGGCGATCTTGGCGCGGTTGCGCACGATCCCCGGGTCGGCGAGCAGGCGGGCGATGTCGGCGTCGTCGAAGGCCGCGACCGCGTCGGGGTCGAACCCGGCGAAGGCCGCCCGGAACGCGGCCCGCTTGCGCAGGATGACGATCCACGACAGCCCGGACTGGAACCCCTCCAGCGTCAGGCGCTCGAACATCGACGCGACGCCGTGCACGGGCCGGCCCCACTCGTCGTCGTGATAGCCGACGTACTCCGGCGCCGAACCCGCCCAGCCGCAGCGTTCCCGCCCGTCCGGCGCGGCCGTCATCGTGCCCGGTACCGGGCCTCGCAGAGCCGGGCGAGCCGGTGCAGCGAGTACTCCAGCCCGGCCCGGAACGCCGGCCGGACGAGGGGCCAGCCGAGCCGCCCGGCGGCGCCGAACGGCAGGTCGAGCTGCTCGCTCATCGTGAACCGGCACCGCGCCGGACCCAGCTCCACCACCTCGAACCGGCCGGTGCCGCGCACGACGTGGCCGGTGTGCCGGATGTCGCAGCGCCACGGGCCACCCTCGACGTACTCGACGACCTCGATCGTGTCCACGACACCCAGGGGACCCACCCCGGTGACGGCGCGCCAGGACGATCCCGGCGACCGCCCGTCGCCCCCGGTGGTCTCGACGCGGGTCGCCAGCATCCACTCGCCCTGCCGCTGCCAGTCCGTCGCCACCTCCCACACCAGGTCCGCGGGGGCGTTGACGTCGACCGGAACCGCCAGCTCGACAGCGCTCACCGCGTCTCCTCCTGGCGCGACTCCAGCTCCGCGAGCCGCCCGACCAGCCCGTCGCGCTCGTCGGTGAGCCGGTCGAGCTCGTCCGCCAGCCGGTCCAACACCCAGTCCACCTCCGCCATCCGGTAACCGCGCACCACCTGCTGGAACCGCAGCTCGCGCACGTCGTCGCCACCGATCTCGCCGGCCGGCAGGCGCGTCGGCGTGGCGCCGGGCGCCAGCGGCGCGAGCTCCTCGCCCCGGCCGAACACCGCGGCCGCGATGCCGAACACGACGGCCGCGACGACGCCGACGACGAGCAGGTAGATCAGCGCGGTCCCCACCGGTGCATGCAACCACGCGGCGCGCCCGGCCCGCAGCGGGACCGTCACGGGCGGCGCAGCCGTACCTGGGCCATCGGGGGCCGGTCGGCGGTGGCCACCGGCGTCGTCGCCGGCAGCCACTCGCCGCCGACCTGGTGGAACTGGGTGAGTGGGGCGCCGGAGTCCGTGCCGGCCCGGCGCAGCGCCGCGGCGAGGATCTCCCGGGCCATCACCCCGAGCTGGAGCAGCGAGCGGTGGCGGTGCTTGCGCACTCCGAGGTTCACCTGCGCGATGCCGTCGAGCCCGAGCCGGTCGCCGGCGTCCATCAGCAGGCCGATCTCCACCCCGTACCCCGGGGCGAACGGCACCGACTCCAGCAACGCGCGGGTGGCGGCGTACTCCCCGCCGAGCGGCTGGACGATCCCGGCGAGCTCGGGGCGCAGCGCGGCGAGCAGCGGGCGGGCGAGCAGCTCGGTGACGCGCCCGCCACCGTGCTCGGCGTTCTCCAGCCGCAGCGGCCGCCGGTAGAAGCCCTTCACCAGCCCGATCCCGGGCTCGGTGAGCAGCGGGCCGAGCAGCGCGGGGACGAAGCCTGCGTCGAAGTCGACGAGGTCGGAGTCGAGGTACACGACGAGGTCACCGGACGTGGCCGCGAGCGCGCGCCACAGCACCTCGCCCTTGCCGGACCGCGGTTCCAGCTCCGGCAGCACGTCCGCGCGGCGCACCACGCGGGCGCCGGCCGCGGCGGCGACCTCGACGGTGTGATCGGTGGAGCCGGAATCGACGACCACCAGCTCGTCGACCAGCGGTGCCGGCCCGCACGTCAGGGGGACGACGGCCGCGACGATCGCGCCGACCGTCGCCTCCTCGTCGAGCGCCGGCAGGGCGACGGCGACGGTGCGCCCGCGCTTCGCGGCGACGAGCTCGTCGACGCCCCAGGATGGGTCCTGCCAGGTCCGCCGGGCGAACCAGCGCTCGAGCTCGGGTTCCACGGTCCTCCCCCGACCTGCATCGGTGCCGTCACGCGAGCGCCCGCACGGCGCGCGCCGGCGGACGGGTACCCGCGACGGCCGCGACCATCTCGAGGGTGCGGCGGGTGGCCGCCACCTCGTGCGCCCGGAACACCCGCGCCCCGGCCGCCGCCGCCAGCGCGGTGGCCGCCAGCGTGCCCTCCAGCCGCTCGGTGAGGCCCACACCGAGCGTCTCGCCGACGAAGTCCTTGTTCGACAGGGCCATCAGCACCGGCCACCCGGTGGCGACGAGCTCGTCGCAGCGGCGCAGCAGCTCCAGGCCGTGCCAGGTGTTCTTGCCGAAGTCGTGCGTGGGGTCAACGAGGATGCCCGCCCGCGGAACGCCGAGCGCGACGAGCCGCTCGGCCTGCGCGCAGACGTCGGCGATCACATCGGCCACGACGTCGGCGTAGCGGACCCGGTGCGGCCGCCGCCGCGGCACGGCGCCGCCGGTGTGCGAGCAGACGATCCCCACCCCGGTCTCGGCGGCCACCTCGCCGAGCGTCGGGTCCGCGCCGGCCCAGGTGTCGTTGATCAGGTCCGCGCCCTCCGCGACCGCGAGCCTGCCGACCTCGCCGCGCCAGGTGTCGACGCTGATCACGACATCGGGATGGCGGTCGCGCACCGCCGCCACGAACGGGACGACGCGGCGCACCTCCTCGGCGACGTCGACGTCGTCGCCCGGGCCTGCCTTGACCCCGCCGATGTCGACGATGTCGGCGCCCTCCGCGACCGCGCTGTCCACCCGGGCCAGCGCGGCGCCGTCGCTGAAGGTGGTGCCGCGGTCGTAGAAGGAGTCCGGCGTGCGGTTGACGATCGCCATCACCAGCGCGCGGTCCGCCGCGGGCTCGCGGGTGCCGAACCGGATCACGCGCGTGGCAACTCGGCGGGGGCGGCACACAGGTCCAGGGCGGTGCCCACGTCGGTGGTGACGGCGATGCGCTCCACCGAGCCGGGGCGCACGAAGCCGTCCGCGGCGAGGCCGCGCACCCACTCCAGCAAGCCCGTGTAGTGCCCGTCGGGATCGAGCACGACCACCGGCTTGTCGTGCATCCGCAGGTAGCCGGAGGTCCACATCTCGAAGAGCTCCTCGCAGGTTCCGAGCCCGCCGGGCAGGGCGAGGAACGCCTCGGCGTGCGCCTCCATCAGCGCCTTGCGCTCGCGCATGGTGTCGACGACGAGCAGCTCGTCGGACTCGCGGTCGGCCCACTCGAGGTCCACCAGCGAGCGCGGGATCACCCCGACGGTGCGCGCGCCCCCGGCCCGCGCGGCGGCGGCCACCGCGCCCATCATCGACACGCGCCCGCCGCCGGAGACGAGCTGCCAGCCCCGCTCCGCGATCCCCCGGCCGACGGCGGCGGCGAGCTCGACGTGGCGCGGCGCGATGCCCTCCACCGAGGCGCAGTAGACGCAGACGGACAGCGTCGTCAATGCGTCTCCTCCCAGGCGCGCCACGCCTCCTGGACAACCTTGACCGCGTCGTCGACGTCGTCGGTCAGGTGCAGCAGCGCGAGGTCCTTCTCACCGATCTTGCCGCCGCCGCGGACCGCGCCGGCGATCCAGTCGTAGAGCCCGGCCCAGTAGTCGCGGCCCAGCAGCACGACCGGGAACTTCGTGACCTTCTTCGTCTGCACCAGCGTGAGCGCCTCGAACAGCTCGTCGAGCGTGCCGAACCCCCCCGGCAGGCAGACGAACGCCTGCGAGTACTTCACGAACATCGTCTTGCGGGCGAAGAAGTAGCGGAAGTTGATGCCGAGGTCGACCCAGTCGTTGAGGCCCTGCTCGAACGGCAGCTCGATGCCAAGGCCGACCGAGAGCCCGCCCGCGTCGGAGCAGCCGCGGTTGGCCGCCTCCATCACGCCCGGCCCGCCGCCGGTGATCACCGCGAAACCGGCCACCGCGAGCGCCTCGCCGAGCGCGCGGCCCTGCGCGTACTCGGGATGGTCGCGGCCCGTGCGGGCCGAGCCGAACACCGTCACCGCCCTGGGCAGCTCGGCGAGCATGCCGAAGCCCTCGACGAACTCCGCCTGGATCCGCAGCACCCGCCACGGGTCGGTGTGCACCCAGTCGCTGGGGCCGCGGGAGTCGAGCAGCCGCTGGTCGGTCGTGGTGGCCTCGTTGCGGCGCTCGCGGCGCAGGATCACCGGGCCGCGCTGCTTCTCCTCCGGGCGCTCGTCGCGCGTCATGCGTGCAGCGTAGGAGGCCGGTTCGACGGCGGCGCGACGACCGGTCGGGGCCGGGCCTGCTCAGGCCAGGAAGCGGCGCAGCACGTCCGTGGCGCGGGTGATCGCCGCGGTGGCGACGTGCTCCTCGCGCGTGTGGGCGAGGTCGGGGTCCCCGGGGCCGAAGTTCAGCGCGGGCACGCCGAGGGCGGCGAAGCGGGCGACGTCGGTCCAGCCGTACTTGGCGGACGCCCGACCGCCGGCGGCCGCGAGGAACTCCTGCGCCGCCGGCTCGGCGAGGCCCGGGAGCGCACCGGGCGAGAGGTCGGTGACGTCGAGCTCGAAGCCGTCGAAGACCTCCCGGACGTGGGCGACGGCGTCGTCGGTGGTGCGGTCGGGCGCGAACCGGAAGTTGACGGTGACGACGCACTCGTCGGGCACGACGTTGCCCGCCACCCCGCCGGTGACCGCCACGGCCTGCAGGCCCTCGCGGTAGCCGCAGCCGTCGATCTCGACCTCCCGCGCGGGGTGTGCGGCGAGGCGGGCCAGCACCTCACCGGCGGCGTGGATCGCGTTGACCCCCAGCCACGAGCGCGCCGCGTGCGCGCGCCGGCCGCGGGTGCGGATCTCGGCGCGCAGCGTGCCCTGGCAGCCGGCCTCGACGGCGCCGTTCGTCGGCTCGCCGAGGATCGCGAGGTCCGCGCGCAGCCACTCGGGCAGCTCGCGCTCGATCCGGCCCAGCCCGTTGCGCGCGGCCTCGACCTCCTCGCAGTCGTAGAGCACCAGCGTCACGTCGTGGCGCGGCTCGGCGAGCGCCGCGGCGACGTGCGTGATCACCGCGTCCCCGGCCTTCATGTCGGAGCTGCCGCAGCCGTGGATCAGGCCGCCGTCGCGGCGGCTGGGAACGTTGCCGGCGATCGGCACGGTGTCGATGTGCCCGGCGAGCAGCACCCGGCGGGGTCGCCCCAGGTTCGTGCGCCCCAGCACCGACGCGCCGGACCGCACGACCTCCAGGTGCGGCGCCTGCTGCCGCAGCGCGCGCTCCAGCGCCTCGGCGAGAGCGGCCTCGTCGCCGGAGACGGAGGGCATGTCGACGAGCGCGGCGGTGAGCTCGACGGGGTCGCCGGTGAGGTCGAGGTCGGGCACGGTCACGCGCCCCGACGCTACCCGCCGGGCGCCGCGCCCTCTTCGCGCGCCGTCCTCCTCCATCGCACCGCGTGCAGACGCCGCGATGTCGCAGGACGGCGCGCGAGGTGACGGCCATCCACGAGCGGGCCGGTTGTCCACAGGCACGACGCCGGAGCTGGTGCAGGTGCGGGCCGCCGGGCAACCTCGCGCCATGGATCTCGGCCGGCCCGGCCTGCACCTGCGCCGCGAGCTGCTCGCCCGGGGCTTCCGCGACGACGAGCTGAGCCGGCTGCGGCGCAGCGGCCGGGCGTGCACGGTATACGGCGCGGCGCCTACATCGCCTCGTCGACGGGCAGCTGGGCGATCCCCTCGCCCGGCACGCCCTCGCCGCGCGGGCGGCGGTCGTCCAGCTGCCGCCGGCGGCCGTCGTCAGCCACGTCTCGGCCGCGGTCCTGCACGGTCTCGACGTCTGGGCGGTGCCGCTGGACCGGGTGCATCTCACGCGCAGCCGCTCCTCGGGCGGTCGCCCGCGCCGCCCACCGGCCCGGCAACCGCCGGGCCCGGCGCGTGGTCGACTCGCCGACGGCCGCAGCGGCAGCGTCGGCGAGTCCCGCAGCCGGGTGGCCGTCCACCGCGCCGGCCTCCCGGCGCCGGTCCTGCAGCACGAGATCACCTCCGCGCGGGGCACCGTGATCGCGCGGGTGGACTTCTGGTGGCCCGAGCACGACACGGTCGGCGAGTTCGACGGCGAGGTGAAGTACGGCCGGTTGCTCCGGCCCGGGCAGGAACCGGGCGAGGTGGTGTTCGGCGAAAAAGGTGCGCGAGGACGCGATCCGCGACACCGGCCCGCGCGTCGTGCGGTGGATCTGGCGGGAGCTGCCGGCCTTCGGTCCGGTCGCCGAACGCATCCGACGCGCGTTCGCCGCCGCGTGAGAGCGAGGCCTGCGTGCACTTCGCGCGGTGTCCACTCACGTCGCGGTGCGTGCACGTGCTGCGATGTGGGGGCACGGCGCGCGAGGTCGGCGGGACGCGGGCGGATACGGTCGGGGGCGTGACCACCGCACCGCACCACGAGGGCGCCACCGGCACCGGCCTGGCCACCGTCACCCCGGACGGGACGGTCCTGGACACCTGGTACCCCGCCCCCGCGCTCGGCCCGGACGCCGAGGACCTCGCGGCCGAGCTCGAGCCGCTCACCGGGATCGACGAGGCGCGCGGCGTGCGCACGCTCGTCGTGCGCACCGCGATCACCTCGCTCACCGACCCGCCCACCGACGCCACGGACGCCTACCTGCGCCTGCACCTGCTGAGCCACCGGCTGCTGCGCCCGCACGAGGCGAACACCGACGGGATCTTCGGCGTGCTCGCGAACGTCGTCTGGACCAGTCGCGGGCCGTGCGCGGTGCCGGGGTTCGAGGTCGTGCGGACCCGGTTGCGGGCGACCGGGCCGGTCGCGGTGTACGGGGTGGACAAGTTCCCGCGGATGGTCGACTACGTCGTCCCGCCGGGCGTGCGGATCGCCGACGCCGACCGGGTCCGGCTCGGCGCGCACCTGGCCGAGGGCACCACCGTCATGCACGAGGGCTTCGTCAACTTCAACGCGGGCACGCTCGGCGCGTCGATGGTCGAGGGCCGGATCTCCGCCGGCGTCGTGATCGGGGACGGAACCGACCTCGGCGGCGGCGCGTCGATCATGGGCACGCTGTCCGGCGGCGGCAAGGAGGTGATCTCGGTGGGGCGACGCTGCCTGATCGGCGCCAACGCGGGAATCGGCATCTCGCTCGGCGACGACTGCGTGGTCGAGGCCGGGCTCTACGTCACCGCCGGCACGAAGGTGACCCTGCCCGACGGCGCCACGGTGGCCGCCCGCGACCTGTCGGGCCGGGACGGGATGCTGCTGCGGCGCAACTCGGTCACCGGCGCGGTCGAGGCGCTGGCGCGCACCGGTGAGGGCATCGCGCTCAACACCGCCCTGCACGCGAACTGAGGCGGCGCGGCCCCGATAGGGTCTGCGCTCGTGCCGACCGCCGCCCCCCGCCGGACCCGCCCGCTACCCCTGGACCTGCTCGACCTGCCGGCACCGCTGCGGGCTGACCCGGCCGACCCGGTGCCGCACCACGTCCGCGCCGCGCTCGACCTGCGGCTGCGCGCGCTCCTGCAGCACGATCCCGGCACCCGCACCGGCATCGACATCGAGGACCTGCACCAGATGCGGGTGTCGGTGCGGCGCATGCGGGCCGCGCTCAAGGCCGCGCGACCCCTGCTCGACCGCACCTGGGCCGACGGGCTGCGGTCCGAGCTCGGTTGGCTGGGCGGGGCGCTGGGGCCGGTGCGCGACCTCGACGTCATGCTGCTGCGGCTGACCGCCGAGGTCGCGGCGCTGCCCGAGCGCGAACAGGAGGCGGGTCGGACGCTCGTCGCCGTGCTGGAGGCGGAGCGGGTGGTGGCGCGGGAACGGATGCTCGGCGCCCTCGACGCCCCCCGCTACACGGCGCTGCTCGAGCGCCTCGCCGACGCGATCCGGCTGCCGCTGCCCACCCCGTCGGCCACCACCGCGCAGCCGGAGCTCGTCGACCTCGTGCGCGGGGAGGCGCGCCGGCTGCACAAGGCCGTCCAGCGGGCCGGCGACGAGCCACCGGACGCGACCCTGCACGAGCTGCGGATCCTCGGCAAGCGCGTGCGCTACACCGGCGAGCTGGCGGAGCAGGCGCTGCGCGGCACCGGTCGCGGCAAGCGGGTCAAGCGGCTGCTCGCCGCCACCGCGGAGCTGCAGGAGGTGCTCGGCGACCACCAGGACGCCTGCGTCGCGGAGACCCGGATCCGGGAGCTGCTCGACGGCCTCGGCGCCGGCGGCGAGGCCCCGGCGTCGGTGGCATTCGTGGCGGGGCGGCTGGTCGAGCGGGAGCGCTCGCGCGCCGAGGCGCAGCGGGCGCTGTGGCGCGCGGCCTGGGAGCGGGTGCGGACGCAGGCGGAGGGGCTCTGAGGGACGTCACGCCGCCGGGCGGTCGCCGATCCGGACGATCGCGAACGCCTGCAGCGCCGCGGCCACCAGCAGCACGCCGATCGCGGCGCGGTAGTCGGCCGTCACGTCGATGAGCAGCCCCATCAGCAGCGGGGCCAGCCCGGCCGCGGTGTAGCCGACGCCGAGGGCGAACCCGCTCGTCGCGGCGCTCGCGGCGCCGTCCGGCGTCCGCCAGGCGATCACCGCCAGCCCCATCGGGAACCCGGCGCCCAGGCCGATCGCGATCAGGGTGACCCAGACCCACGGACCGATCACCGCCGGGGTCGGGACGAGCAGCGCGCCGAGCGTCCCCGCGACGCCGCAGGACAGGGTGAGCCCCGCCCAGAACCGCCAGCGCCGGCGGCGCTCGGCCAGCGCGGGTACCAGCAGCGCGGCCGGCAGCTGCGCCACGCTCCAGGCGGCGAGCAGGAACCCGGCGTCCTGCGCCGTCCAGCCCAGGCTCTCGTAGTAGGGCGAGAGCCAGGTCAGCCAGCCGTAGAACATCACCGACGTGCCGGCCTGGTAGCAGGCGCACAGCCGGGCGAAGCGGTCGCGGTGCACCGGCCCGGCCGTGGCGGCGGGCGGGATCGTCGGCCCGCCGGTGCGGATGATCCGCCGGGCCACCGGCGTCCACACCGCCACCGCCAGCACGGCGGGCACCGCCCACACCGCCAGCGACAGCGACCACCCGCCGAGCACGACCGCCAGCGGCACCGCGACGGCGCTCGACACCGTCGCTCCGATCATCATCGCGACGACGTAGCCACCGGTGGCCGCGCCGGCCCGTTCCGCGAGGTGCTCCTTGACCACCCCGGTGAGCAGCACCCCGGCGACCCCGATACCGAACCCCAGCAGCATGCTTCCGCCGACCAGCGGCGCGAGCGCCGGCCAGCCGCGCACCGCGCTGCCCAGGCCGACCAACCCGACGGCGACCCCGAGGGCCACCTCGCGGCCGAACCGCAGCCCGATGCGCGCGCCCGCGAACGAGCCGGCCGCCATCATCAACACCGATCCCGCCTGCACCAGCCCGGCCAGGCCGGCGGAGATCCCCTGCTCGGCCCGCACCGTCTCCAGCAGCGGCGGGTAGCCGGCCAGCGCCGCGCGCAGGTTGGCGGCCAGGGCGAGCAGCCCGAGCAGGACGACGACCGGGCGCACCGGCACGTCCGTCGCGCGCCGCCCCGCCCCCCGGCCGTCCGGATCCGGACGAACGCCGCGTTCGGGGGGCCGGGTCACGACGGCGCGAGGCGGCGGACGGCGGCGTCGATCCGCTCGTCCGGCGCGGTCAGGGCGACGCGGACGTGCCGTCGGCCTGCCGGGCCGTAGAACTCCCCCGGCGCCACCAGCACACCGTGCTCGGCGAGGTCGCGCACCGTCGAGCGGGAGTCACGCCCGGCGGTGGCCCACAGGTACAGGCCCGCCTCCGAGTACTCGACGCGAAGGCCGGCGGCCTCGAGCGCCGGGCGCAGCACGGCGCGGCGCCGCGCGTACACCGCCTCCTGCGCGACGACGTGCGCGTCGTCCGCGGCGGCCGCCGTCATCGCGGCCTGCTGGGGGTGCGGCACGATCATGCCGGCGTGCTTGCGGACCGCCAGCAGCTCGGCGACCAGCGCGGGATCGCCCGTGACGAACCCCGCGCGGTACCCGGCGAGGTTCGACGACTTGGACATCGAGTGCACCGCGAGCAGGTTCTCGTGCGACCCGTCGCAGACGTCGGGGTGCAGCACGGACACCGCGCCGGTACCGGCGGCCAGCGAGAGGTAGCACTCGTCGGACGCCACCACGGCACCCCGCTCGCGCGCCCACGCGACGACCTTGCGCAGGTGCTCCACCGGCAGCACCCGGCCGGTCGGGTTCGACGGCGAGTTCACCCACACCAGGCGCACCCGCCGCGGGCCGGCCGCGGTGAGCCCGTCGGACCGCAGCCACTGCGCGCCCGCCAGCCTGGCCCCCACCTCGTAGGTCGGGTAGGCCAGCTCGGGGATGACGACGGCGTCGCCGGCGCCGAGGCCGAGCAGCGTCGGCAGCCAGGCCACCAGCTCCTTCGAACCGATCGTCGGCAGGACGGCGACGGGGTCGACGCGCACCCCGAAACGACGGCCCATCGCCCCGGCGACCGCCTCGCGCAGCGCGGGCGTGCCGTGGGTGGTCGGGTAGCCGGGCCGCGCGGCGGCCGGGCCCGCCAGCGCCGCGCGCACCACGTCCGGCACCGGGTCGACGGGCGTGCCGACGGACAGGTCGACGAGGCCGTCGGGGTGCGCGGCGGCCCGGGCGGCGTCCGCGGTGAGGGAGTCCCAGGGGAAGTCGGGCAGGCCCGACCGCACGCCGGTGGCGGCCGGCCCGGTCAGTGGTCGTGCTCCTGCGGGGGCAGTGCCGCGACGATCGGGTGGTCGCGCTCGATCTTCCCGACCTTGGACGCCCCGCCCGGCGACCCGAGCTCGGCGAAGAAGTCGACATTCGCCGTGTAGTAGTTCTTCCACTGCTCGGGGACGTCGTCCTCGTAGTAGATCGCCTCGACCGGGCACACCGGCTCGCAGGCGCCGCAGTCGACGCACTCGTCGGGATGGATGTAGAGCATCCGGCCGCCCTCGTAGATGCAGTCCACCGGACATTCCTCGATGCACGCCTTGTCGAGGAGGTCGACGCAGGGCTCGGCGATCACGTAGGTCACGGGTGGTCCTCCGGTCGGGCGTTCGGGAGCGGACCCAGTATGGCTCGCGACCTGCGCGGTTCGGCAGCGGGGGCGGTGTGAGGATGGTCCCGTGCGGGCTTCGGGGGACGACGTCGACGCGCTGCTGGGCCGCCGGGTGGCGCTGCGGTACCGGATCGGTGAGCGGGCCGGCAGACCGCTCTACAGCGACGCCGTCGGCGAGCTCGAGGGCTCGGGTCCGAACGCCGTCGTGGTGCGCACCCGGCGGGGCCCGGTGACGGTCGACCGGGCGGCCGTGGCGGCCGTGCGGGCGGTGCCGCCCGCGGTGCCGCGGCGCGCGTCGTTGGCGGCGGTCGCCCGGCTGGAGGCACTGTGCGCCGAGGCATGGCCGGCACCCGTCGACGAGCCGCTCGGCGCGTGGCGGCTGCGCGCGGCCGGCGGGTTCACCGGGCGCGCCAACTCCGCCCTCGCGCTCGGGGACCCGGGGCTGCCGCTGCCGGCGGCCCTCGAAGCGGTGCGCCGGTTCGCCGCCGCGCACGGGATCGCGCCCCGCGTGCAGGTGCCGGTCGGCTCGCCGTGGGACCGGGCGGTGACCGCGCAGGGTTGGGTGCTCGACGCCGGGCACGACGCGGGCGCGGTGGTCGCCGTGCTGGTCGCGGAGCTGGACCTGCTCGCGGCTCCCGACCC
>DATLGI010000226.1:0-6642 GCA_035540535.1 Pseudonocardia sp. | reverse complement strand
GCAGCGACGGCCAGCGGCCGAGCTCGCGGCGGCGCCCGTCGACGAGCACGTGCGCGGACAGCCCGCGGCCGGGCCGGAGCTGCTCGACGGCGATGCCGAAGGCCCGCCGGCCGGCGCGCACCCACCGGACGGCCCCCGCGGGTGGCCGCGCCAGGAACAGACGCCGGCCCGCACCCGTGCGGAGATCGTCGAAGGTCTCCAGCCCGACGCTCGTGGACAGCAACCACGGCAGGTCCGCGGTGGGGTGGAGCAGCTGGTGCACCCACGGTGTCCCCGACTCCCGGGCCTGCTGGTCGACGATCGGGGTGAAGCCGCCGGCCTGCCCGAACAGCCCGAGCGACTGGCGCGGCGCGGCGCGTGGCTGTCCCCTCCGGGGTGCCTCGGCGCCCAAACGGCCGATCACCATCGCACACGACATCCCGTCCCCGAACGGGGCTGGGAGGCTCGAGGTCGGCGCGGTCGGGTCGAGCAGGCGCCGCTGCCGGCCGTCCTCGTCGACGTACCGGTAGACAGCGGGCCCCACCGCCACCATCGGCGCGGGCGGCGGGACCGGTCCCGGGCCGAGCCGGAGAACCTGTACCGCCAGCTCACCGACCTCGCCCCAGCCCTCGGACGGGACGAGGACCCGTGGGGTCGGGGAGCGCAGGACGACCCAGGCGAGCTCCCCGTCCGCCACCAGGAACGGGTCGGGACCGGTGGGCACGCCGGTCGACGACCGCAGGGTGAGGTCCGGGCTCAGCGTGTGACACCGCAGGGCGCCGGCTCGACGTTCCGCGACGACCATGCCGGCGTCCGAGACCGCCCATCCGGCCAGCTCGCCGAAGGTGATCTCACCCGTGCCACGCCCGGTCGTGGGATCCCGGCGGGTGATCCGATGCCGCCCGGCCGGGCCCTGGGGGATCGACCAGGTGTAGACGCCGCCGGCCGTGACCCGGGCGTCGAGTACGGCGTCGGCGACCGTGACGAACGGCTGCGCCGGGCGCCGCGGTGCCGGTGCGCGGACAGCGGGCGCGGGTCCGACCCGGCGTGGCGGGCGGGTGCCGGGCGGACGCTGTGCCGCCCACCGCGCTGCACCCAGCGCGACGACGGTCTTGGGGTCCTGCCACGTGCGGACGAGCCCGTCGTAGGTTTCCCGCAGTGTCCGCTCGACCAGCGGGATGCGGCTCGCCCCACCGGTGAGGAAGACTCCCCGCAGATCACCGGCGGCGGCCTCGATCGTCTCGGCGAGCAGCCGTGCCGTGCGGCGGACGTCGGCGCCGATCAGCTCGTCGAGCTCCGTGCGGGTCAGGTGCACGTCGGCGTCGGCGCCGGGAACGTACTGGCTCGCGACCTCGTACGCCGAGAGTGACTCCTTCGCGATGCGCGCTTCGGTGAGCAGATCCGCGGCCGCGGTGAGCCAGCGGCGCTCCGGGTTCGACCGGACCTGCTCCCACCACTCGGGCGCGGTGTGCTCCAGCTGTGCGCCGAAGTGCCCGTAGACGAGCCGGTCGAACGCCTCGCCGCCGATGTCGGGGTCGCCGCCGGGGCGGCCGACCACCCGGAAGCCGCCGCGGTCCGCCGCCACCACCGCTGTGTCGAACGTGCCGCCTCCCAGGTCGTACACGGCGACCTGTCCGGTCCGGTCGCCGGTGGCACCGGCCCAGCCGCCCTCATGGACGTAGTGGACGGCCGCGGCGACGGGTTCGTCCAGCAGCGCGACCTCGGTGCGCGGAAGCACCCGAGCGGCGGCCTCGTTCAGCTCAGCGCGCTGCCCGTCGGTCCAGGCCACCGGATGGGTCACCACCACCCGGGCCGGCTCGGTGCCGTCGTGCCGGCGCCGGGCCTCGTTCACGAACAGCTCCAGCAGCGCCGCCAGAGCGTCCACCGCGGTGACGGGTTCGCCCCCGAGCAGCATCGGCGCCCTTCCCACATAGCGCTTGGGGTTCCGCTCGGCGCGTTCGGGCAGCCGCCCGATCGCGCGCTGAGCGTAGGGACCTGCGAGCAGGCGGCCGCCGACGTCGAGCAGCACGGTCGACGGGACACGCCGGTCACCGCCCACCTCCAGGAGCTCCACGCTGTCGTCGACGGCAACGGCCCCGGCCGAGTAGCTGGTTCCGAGGTCGACCCCGAGGACCCACGACGTCATGCGCCCACCCTGCCGCAGGAAGGCCGCGTATCCTATCGAGGTCCGGCAACGGCGGCTTCGGCCGGTGCGTACTGAGCTGCCGGGCGAGAGCGGAGGGCATCGTGGCTGACCGTGGTCGATCGAGCTCGCAGCAGTGGCCGTTGCGGGGGTTCTGGCTCGGCTGGTTCCGGTTCTCGTTCCTGGTGTTCGGTATCGTGATCGCCGGCGGGCTGGTGCTGGTGGTCTTCGTTGCGCTGAGCACCAAGCCGGGGCGGACGGCTGTCTTGATCCCCGCGGGTGTCCTGCTCGCCGTCGGCGCGACGATCGGCTGGCAGCTCATGCACACCGCCGTCGCCGTCACCCTCGCTGCCGACGGGACCCTGGCGCTGCGGCGCCCGCGAGGCGTGCTGCACACCCACGCCGGGCGCGTCCTGCGCGTGCGCCGATCGGTGCTCCGGTCGAGCCACACCCCCACCGTGATCAAGACCGTCGACGGTTCGGCCGTGCTGCTCCATCCCCGGCCGGCCGTGGATGAGCTGGTCTCCGCGATCCGCCGCCACAACCCCGGCCTCGCGGTCACGATCTGAACGGGTGAGTCGCGTGCCCGCACGCGGCAACGACGCGGGCGCCGGCCCCTCCTGGGGGCCGGGCGCCCGCATCCGCGATTCCGAGGCGGGCGTGCTTGCCGGCCGCCCGATCTGCGCGCCTACCGCGGCGGGACGAAGGCTCCCCCGTTGTCCGGCGGCACGGTGTAGGTGACGCGCAGTTGGACGTTCGACAGCGTCGACACGCAGTTTGTGTTGTCCTCGGCGTGCAGCTGGTCGAGGGGCACCCCACCCGACAGCAGGAACCCGAAGGGCGGCGGCGCGGCGCCACCGAGCGGCGCGGACCGCGTGTACTGCCAGCGGTAGGGCGCGCTCACGTCCCATTCGCGCGGGTTGTTGCGCGTGACCTTCGGGAAAGTGGTGTGCGGGATGAGACCCGCGGGGGCAGCCCTGACCCAGTCCACCGTCGGGAACCCGAGCGCGGCGACGCAGCCGTTCGGCTTGTGCTCCGGCGCCCCGCTGCCGCTGCGCCAGCAGGTGCCACCCGCGCAGGCCTGCGCCGCGGCCTCGCCGTAGACGAGCACGGCCTGATCGATGGTCTTCACCGGCACCCGGTCGAGCGGACCCTCGTCGAAGCGCACCGCGGTCTCGACGACACCGGCCTGGCACGGGTCGCCGTCCACCTCGAGCTGCCACCAGCCGGCAGCGAACGGCCCGGTGAGGGCCGAGCCGTTCGCGGGGGTGCACCTGGGCGGGTAGACCTTGCTGCTGCGCCGTACGAGCGACGAGGCCACGTTCAGCACCACCGTGTGCCGGCCGGGCCGCTGCGCCTCGGGAATCGTGGCGGGGTCGACGGCTCGACGGGTGGCGGCCAGCGCGTTGTCGGTCTTGGCCTGGGCCCGCCGGTCGGGAGTGACGCACACGAGGTCGGCAGGGACGGCCTCGCGCCACACGAAACCCGGCTTGCAGGTGTGAGGACCGTAGGCGCCGCCGGGCTCGCGGCGTGATGCGGCGAGGGCGTTCTCCCTCAGGGTGGCCTCTCGGGTGGCCGGCCTGACGCAGACGAGGTCCTCCGGAACGGCCGTGCGCCACACGAAGCCCTGCTTGCAGGTGTCGGGACCGTAGGGCAGGGCGACCAGCTCGACAGCCGGGGCGGCCGGCCGCTGCGGATCGACCGGGGCGGCCGTCAGGCCGGCGCCCGCGAGCGCGCCGGCGACGGTCAACCCGACGACGAGGCGCACGGCCATCCGCGCGGTGGAGGGGCCGGTGGATGGTGATCTCCGCGAGGGGGTGCTGGTGGTCATGACGGCTCCAGTGCTCGTTCCGCCGAGGGGTCAGCGGGCTGGCGTGAGGGGACGACCCCGGGAGGTGGTTTCCGTGGGTCTTGTCCGGACTGATGCCGCGTCAGCGCTCCCGAGTTACAGCGCTGACGGAGATCTTCGACCGGCCGGGACGAACTGCGGCGTCGACACAGCTCTCCGTCGCCGGTGGACCGTCGGCGCGGCGGTCGAGCAGCGGCTTGGTTCGGGGCGTCTGGCGTGTCCGGGATGTTCGGCAGTGCTGGCCGAGCGCCGGCGCCGCTGCGGCGGCTTCGACCGCAGCCGACTCACCAGGAGATGTGCCGCGGCCAGGGCGTCGCCGGCCTCGTCCTCCTCCCCGGTGACCGGCGAAGGTCGACAACTACCTCGAGGACACCTCGCCGTCACGACACGTAACGAGAATATCGAGGAGATGGCTGCCGAGCACGGCTGCGTGCGGGCAGCCAGCCGGTGCTCGACCGGGCCGTGCGGACAGGAGCGCAACCGGCCCGAAGGTTCCCGTCCCTTCGACTGGATCACTCGGAACGTACGACGGTCGACCCACGCAGCGGGGGGCCGGCGTGACCCGGCCGGACCGCCGTCCGCCGCCGCTCACCGCGCGGGAGATCGCCGACCTGATCACCCGGCTGCCCAGCGGCGGCGAACCGCGATGATCAGCACCGACACCGCGAGCGCGGCCACGCACTCCCGCCATCACCGGGCCGGGCCGCCGGCGGAGCCGAAGCCTCGCCCGCCGCGACGGGTGCAGCCTCGGGCGCTGTCGGCTGGGGAGCGGGCCGAGGTCGGCGAGCTGCTCAACAGTGAGCTGAGCGGTTCGTCGACATTGTACCGGCCGCGGTCTGGGCCACGTTGTTCGACGAGGGCCGCTACCTGTGCAGCGAGTCGAGCATGTACCGGATCCTGCGCGAGCACGGCGAGGTCGGCGAACGCCGCCGCCAAGCCGTCCACCCGCCGAAGAAGAAGCCCGAGCTGCTCGCGACAGTGCCGAACCAGTGCTGGTCGTGGGACATCGAGCTGCGCGGGCCGGCGAAGTGGACCTACTCCATCCACGCTGATGGACCTCCAAGCGGGTCGCGATGCTGCTCGCCGACCTGTGCGTTACAAGTCGCACCCGCGGCCGGACGGCCTGCTGCAGCACTCCGGAGACGATTGCGCGATGGTGCGCCTGGTGCTGGCGGCATACCCGGCGGTGCTTCCGTCCTTATTCGCCGTGCGCCGGCTCCGTTCGAGCCGGGTGAAGAACGCGTCGATCTGTGCGACGTCGCATTCGACCGGCCGGAGCGCACCGAGCTGGGGGAGCACCAGTAAGGATCTGTGCCCGTTCGTGCACGCGTCGGCCCGATCGGCGCAGCAGGACCACTCTCGGCCCCGACGCGCCGGACAGTGCCAGCAATGTGCCGAAGTCGGTGTCCGGTGACCACCACCCGATCGTCGGCGCGTGCCTCCGCGAGTACGTCCACGTAGGGCGCACCCTGCAGGCCGCCCCCGACATGAACCGCGTCGTGGCCCTGGCCGCTGAGCACACCGGCGAGGTCGTGCTGGAGCGACTCGTCGATGAGCAGTCTCACGGGGGCAGGGGCAGCGTCGCCTGGTCGACCGCGGCGGCGGCGAACCACAGGGCCTGCCGCACGTCCTGCTCGGAGAGCTGCGGAAAGTCGGCGAGGATCTCGGTGATCGTCATCCCCTCGGCGATTCGTCGGGATGGCTCGCGCCTCGGCGGGACGGCCGCGGGCTGAAGGTTCGATCAGCCCCAGAAGATGCCGGTGGGGTCGTCGTCGACCTCGTCGAGGAGCTTGTCGACACGGCGCGACGGGGCGAGCCGGTCGTAGCGGTGAAAGCGCAGGTTGCGGTCGCGCCAGTACAGCGTCCAGGACCGGTCGGTGGCGGTGTAGCGCAGGCGCGCGATCGGGAAGCTCGTCCATTCGGGTCCGAGGTCCTCCCGCCACGGCCTTCGACGTTCGATGATCGTCAGATGGCGTGGCGCGACGTCGCATTCGACGCGGACCTGGTGGCGGGCGTGCTCGGGCACCCGCGCGGCGCACCAGCGCTGTACCCGCGCCACGTCCAGGTCCGGAAGCGCCATCGGGTCAGCCTGCCAGGATGGTTGTCGCGACGGCAGGCCGCTCCGGTTGCCTGCGTTCCGCAGTTCAGGTGAGCATCTACCCGCGTTCCGCAGTTGAGGGGCACATGAGCGGGGTCCGGCCGATGTTGTGCCTGGTCAGCGCGTCGCGGGTCTGCCGAAGTGCTCGAAAGTGTGGGCACACGTTTCGGCGGGTTGATGCTTGCGTGAGCTGGCTGAGGTGTGGTCGGGTGCGGTGATGTACTTGCGGACGACCGCGCGGGCGAACAAGGACGGGAGGTGTCAGATCGTCTGTGTACAAGATCAGCGCTGAGTTGATAGGAGTACGCAGGTGACCATGACTGAAGATCGGCAGCGGGAGCGTCCGCTGGGTGTCCCCACCGTCGAGGTAGCGCCCTCGGCTCGGCGGGCGATCAACGAGATGCTCGACGCCGGCCTGCTCGACGAGGTGATGGACCAGGTCGACTCGGGCGGGCTGCGGCTGACCGGGGAGGGCGGCTTTCTGCCCGAGCTGGTCAAGGCGGTCCTCGAACGCGGACTGCGAGCCGAGTTGGCCGAGCATCTGGGCTATGAGAAGGGCGACCCGGCCGGGCG